>NZ_JAILWA010000003.1 GCF_025699255.1 Nitrosopumilus sp.
GGAGTTTGTGCCTGAGATAGTACCGTTGACAGGAATGGTTGTTTCTGTGGAGTTTGTGCCTGAGATAGTACCGTTGACAGGAATGGTTGTTTCTGTGGAGTTTACAAGAATAATTTCAGTTGAATTCTGGTTTGTAGTAATTTGGTTATCAGTTGAATTGTTGATCGGTACTAGGCTTGATGTGACATTGTTACCAACTAATGTGTTGATCGATGTTTGATTAGATGAAACCTCAGTAGACTCGGTATCTTCAGCTGGTGTAGAAGAAGATGAGGTTGAGCCTACTGAGGCATCAGTGCTATCAGATGTTGAATCCTCAACAGTTTCTGTATCTTCAGCTGGTGTAGAAGAAGATGAGGTGTTGTCTGTTGAGGCAGTTGGTTGAGTAGAAGATGAAACCTCAGTAGACTCGGTATCTTCAGCTGGTGTAGAAGAAGATGAGGTTGAGCCTACTGAGGCATCAGTGCTATCAGATGTTGAATCCTCAACAGTTTCTGTATCTTCAGCTGGTGTAGAAGAAGATGAGGTGTTGTCTGTTGAGGCAGTTGTATTATCAGAAATGTTTTGATCTAAATCACCAGTATCAGCATAAGCTTCAGGCCAATAACTTGATGAAATAGAATATGGAGTTACAATAACAGTTGATAAAATAATGAAAACACAAACAAAAGATAGTAATGGACGGATTTTTTCGAATTTAAATTTAACATCTTCAGCAAAAATAAATAAAAAGAAAACAAGTGGAGTAAAAATAATTATGATAAAAGAATTATCAGAGACAAAAGATAGATCAAAAATAGGAAAAGAATCAAGAGTGTTTGTAAATGATTTATCAAAAACATTTAGAGAATTAATAACATAGTCAAAATCAATTTGATTTATTGAAACAAAATTAAATGGATCAGAAAAGAATGATGTTTCTAAAATATTTGTTGGGATTGAGATCAAAACATCAGAAGAATATTGATCATGAGAGTCATCAAGATATAATGTTTCAATCTTTGAATTCTTTTTTCTATCGTCACGAGTTTTATCAGTTTGTGTGATTCTTTCAATTATTACTTGTGGTTGTGAAATAAATGTAATATGCAAAACAGATTCTTCAAGGGCTGAAGAAATTAAATTCAAATCTTCTGAAAGACTGATGTTTGTCTTTGAATGTCCTGATTCTGAAACAGTATTAGAGTTAACTTCAGAATTTTTTTTCTGTGGTGGATTTGATTTTATTCCAATTGATTCTTCTAATGAAATTGAAATTGTTCTAGATTCTTTTGGTGTAGATGAAACAATTTCTGATTGTTCATATGGAGAATCAACCGATGGTGATTCAGCAAATCCAAAGGGAATGCCAGATGTCAATAAAAATAGAATTGCGATTAGAGAGAAAGCAGATTTCAATTAAGAGTTCCCTCCACACAAAAATTTGCAAAAATTTCTTGGTGTAGAATTTGATTTGCAAGAATTTGGTGTAGAGAATTCTCTAGAGGATCGAAAAATCCAATAATGCTATCCATAGGATAGTCTAAGGTAAACACCTCATCTTCTTCTACACCAACAAAAAATCATTCACAAAAACCGATAAAGAAGGTGGAAATCTGCGTAAAAGATCTATTCCATGATGGAAATTAAGAAAATAGATTGATCCAATTTGGATCACGATTTTTGGGATATTTTTCATGAAAAATATTGAAAAAATGTAAATCAAATTTTAAGAAATGATAAGTTATGAATTAATAAAATAATCACATAAAAATTGTAAATCTAAAAATTTCTAATAATTACAAAGGAATTGGAATTGCATCGCCGTATTCAACTTTGATGATTTGGCTTTTACCAGCTGGTAATGTACGTACATAATCATCTATTGGAATATTTTTTGCAATTGGTTCTTCTAACTTTGAAAATTCAATTCTAATTTTTTTAGCTGTTTCAACCATTTCTGATCCGTGTGGTTCAATTATTGCATACAAGATAGAATATTTTTTAATGGGTTCTGGTGGACCGCATGCTAAAATATAATCATCATCTTGCTTGATGATACCAACTGCAAGTCTAAGAGTTTCAGATTTGATAAAATTTCTTTGTCCTTCAATAGTAAATGATCCTTTAGGTAAAAATTCTCCACTAGGTGCAGATTTTTTTATTTGATCTGGATGAACCCAATAAGCACTTACACCATACATTCCTTCTCTCCAAGCTCTACTAAAACAAACTGTTGCATGTGCAATTTCATTCATACTTGAATCAGGTGCATGATCAGCATCTTTTAAAATAAAAAATGGTGAACCAAAAATGTCACCATGAAATACTTTATCATTTTTTGCTAAATGTTTTCGGATTACAGCTGAATTTGATGCTGCATCTCTTCCACCAACAGTAAGGTACCCATCAGTTGTAAAGAACCATCTGTATCTTTCATACCAATTTTTTTTTCTAATTTCTGAAACTACAATCAAATCTTTTTCAGATTCTGTTTTATTCTCAAATTTTTCCAATTTTTTCTCTGTTTTTTCTTTAATAGATTGAATTGAAGGAATTGCTGCTGATTGTTTTTTTGCTTCATTGAATAATACTGATGCAATTGATTGGAGTGGAGATTTAGTGTTAATCTTTATTTTTTCATCTTGAACAATTATTAATGAAATTCCTTTTTCATTAACCAATTTTGCATTATTATTTGCTAGTATTTCTTGAGCTGTAGTATCCTCTATCGATAAAACTCCTTTTGATACCATTTCAAAAATGGAATTTGCAACATTTGTGATATTCTTAGATCTTTCTTTTACTGTTTCAATTGCTTTTTCTTGTTCAGAGATTTGTGTTTGTAGTTCCTTAATTTTTTTATCTGAACTACTTGTTTGGATTGATTTTCCTTTTGTTATGATATTTTCAGTAAATACAGTATCTAGTCCTTCAATGAAACTATTTACTGGTGTAATTTCTCCTTCTAGTTTTCCTAATTTGACAGGAAGAACTTCAGTTTTTTCATTTCTAATGATCACAGCATCATGATTTCCAGAAACCACATCTGAAACAATTTTCTTTACAGTTTCAAAAATTGTTTGAATTTCTTCATTAGTCAATAAATTTCCAATTTTTTTCCCATCAACTTTTGCAATTTCAAAAACTGCTTCAACATATTTTTTGGGTAAACCCAAAGTTCTTCCAAACCATTTTGCTGCAACTAAATCTGTAGTTTTTAATTCATCGAAGTCTGATTCTTTAATGTTAAAAATATCAAGACTGCCACTTGGTGGTTGTGTATATTCTAGACCGACTCTTAGTTTTCTATGTCTTACATCTATAGAATGTTGTAATGCAAGAATTTTCATGTCCTTGTTACAAAGTAAAATGTTGCCATCCCCAAAGAATTCCCCTACCAATACAAACTCTTTGCCAAATCCTTCAAACGTAAAATATGCTATTCTTTCAGCTCCGATTTGTTCAATTTTTTTTAATTTTAATCTCAAAAGATCATTTCGTAATCTTTTGAGCAATCTGTTTGGTTCCATTTGATCTATCTTTACTGCAGTTAACCAAACCCCAGAGATTGATATCATCATAAAGAGATCGCTTTTTTCAGTATGATGTAGTTTGAAGAGAATACTATCTTTTGTAATTCCATAAATATTGCTAATATAGTAACCCTGAACTTGTTCTGAAATTTTATCAACTAAATACCGTAATTCGATACCAGATAATGCCATAATCATCATGGTTTTTGTCTAAAATTATACTCTTGCTTTGATATTCACAAATACTGACCAAAGATATTAAACATGGTTTGCTTGAGACACGCTAGAAATTTACTTGGCAAAATTCAAAAAGAAAAAATCTCAACCGACAATTGATCCTAATGATTCAAAAAAAGAATCAGTAGAAGATATGCCTACGGATATTCCTGAAACAGAAAAATCTGAACCTATTCCAGAAACTCCTTCAAATGATCCACCAGTAAGTGCTGCTGAGAAAAGTGAAAAAGATAAGAAATTAAATAAGTTATTTTGGTTACGAGTTGCTTTAGCTATTATTGCAGGTACTTCAGCTACATTCATCTTTGATGATATTGAAGGCGAAGATAGAAGATGGGCATCTATTGGTTTTATGATAATAATCTTTTTTGCAACTATAATTGTTGCAAAAAGTATGAAAATGCAATTACCATCCTCAGATAGGAAAAAAATTGTTACACAAGCAATTGGCAGCTATGTTTTCTTATACCTATTTTCATGGATAGTAAGTTACACATTAGTAAATATTGGAAATGTTTCTAATGGAATTAACATTTAACTTGGAAAATTAAAAACGGTAGTAACAAATGTGGAAATTTAAAACACCTGGTATTCCTGATGAAGAATTTGAGAGGATAGAAAAAGTTCCCATTACAAAAGAAGAGATAAGAGTTGTTCAAATTAGTAAAGCTAGACTAAAACCAGGTCAAATTATTTATGATATAGGATGTGGAAGTGGTTCAATTTCTATTGAAGCTGCACTTCAAATAGAATCATCAGGTAAAGTATTGGCTATTGATTATGATGAAAATGCAATTGAGTTAACCAAAAAGAATATGAAAAAATTTGATGTTACAAATATTTCTCTAATCCATGGAAATGCTAAAGAAGCAATTTTGAAACTTGAAGAAGCAGATACTATTTTCATTGGGGGGACAGGCGGAGACACAAAGGAAATTGTTGAGCTTTCTGAGAACAAACTAAAATCTGGTGGAAGAATAGTGGTTGGAATAATATTGATTGAAACACTCTATTCAGTTTTACAAGCATTAAACAGATTACAATTTGAATCTGTAGATATCACTCAAGTTACCATTTCTAAGAGTAGAAAAACTAGTACAGGAACAATGATGCTTGCAAGAAATCCGGTTACAATCATTTCTGCTACTAAAATCTAATCTAGATTTTTAATTAGGGAGAAAATCATATTCTTCATGCCTGGATTGATTGGAATTGGAGTAGGTCCAGGGGATGTTGATCTACTTACTGTAAAAGCTGTAAAGGCAATTCAGAATGCAGATATCATTATGTGTCCTGCATCAAAAGAAGATAGACCAAGTATTGCACTTGCAGTTGTATCTCCCATTATTGATAAATCTAAAAATCAAGAGATTGTAAAACTAATTTTTCCAATGACTAAAGACAAGGATGTTCTTGAAGCAACATGGAAGAAAAATGCAAAAATAATGGCGGAAACAGTTCTCACTGGAAAAAATGTTGTATATCTTACAGTAGGTGATCCATTCTTGTATAGTACTTGGATATACATGCATAAAGATCTCACAGAGAATTATCCTGACATGGACATTTCTGTAATTCCTGGAATTGTGTCAATGTTTACATTTGCATCAAAAGTGGGTGTTAGTATTGCAGAAGGAGCAGAAAAAGTTGCCATTATCCCATCTTGTTATGATTTATCAAGTGTGAAAGAGATTGCAAAAAATTCTGAATCAATGATCTTTCTTAAAGACGGACGATATTTTGATCAAGTAATTGAAGTCTTAAAGGAATCAGGATTCCCAGATAATTCAATTTTTGCAATTGGGCAAGATCTTGGAACAGAAAATGAGATAATTCGAAAAATGACTTTGGGTGAAGTAAATGATTCATCTTTAACTACAAAATATTTTTCAATTTTGGTGGTCAAACGTGTCTGACGTATTTTTTGTTGGATGTGGTCCAGGTGATCCTGAACTCATTACTATTAAAGCTAAAAAATTAATTCAAAAAGCAGATGTTGTTGTATATTCAGGTTCTTTAATTCCGGAACCAATTTTGAAGTTGTGTAAAAAAGGAAAATTGTATGATGCAGCTAAATTAGTTAGAGAAGAAATTTTTGATCTGTTATACAAAAATGCAAAAAAAGACAAGCTTGTAGTTAGATTACATGATGGAGATCCTTCAATTTATGGTGCAATCAAAGAACAAATTGACAATCTAGAAAAAAAAGGAATCAAGTCAATTGTTGTTCCTGGTGTTACAGCATTTTTAGCTTCAGCCGCTGCGCTTGGAATGCAATTGACACTTCCTGGAGTTACTCAAACTATCATCGTTACAAGAGCAGAATCTAGAACCAAAGTTCCAAAACGAGAGAAAATTTCTGAGCTTGCAAAACATAAAGCAACATTAATTTTTTATCTTAGCATTCAGTTGATTTCTAATTTAGTTACTGAAGCAGTTGCAGGTGGATATAAAAAATCTACACCTGTTGCAGTGGTTTATAGAGCAAGTTGGAAAGATCAAAAAATAATTAAAGGAACACTTGGAGATATTGCAAAAAAAATCAAAGATGAAAAAATTACAAGAACTGCAATTGTAATAATTAGTGATGTAATAGATCCAAAAACATATGAGTATTCTAAGTTATACGATAAAAAATTTAGTCATGGTTATAGAAAAGCTAAAAAGAAATCGGATTAACTTTATTTTTTATATTAATTTTATTTAATTTTCTTTGAAATAGCTTTACATTGCCTGTTGCAAAAATTTTTAATGTATTTCTTTTAGATTGTTTGTTTTTTATTTTTATGAAAATCTTTTTTGCAACTAGATCTGCAGGATCAATAAAATTTATTTTTGGATATTGTTTTTTTAACAAAAATTTTATAAATGGTAAATGTGTGCTTGACAGTGTTATTGTGTCAATATTAATTTGATTTAATTTTTTATCTAAAACCATTTTAATAATTTTTTGAGAATGTTTTTTATTAGAAATAAATTTTCCAGATTCTACTAATTCAACAAGTTCTGATCCATTAATTTTAAAAAACTTATAACTATTAGAAAAATGATTGGCTTTGATATATTGAGTTAAGCCTTTACTGTTAATTGCACTTTTTGTAGCCAATATTCCAATTTGTTTAGTTTTAGATTTTTTTTTAGCAATAATTAATGGTGGTTTTACATCAATTATTTTTTTTGTTGTCAAATTCAATATTAAACTAGGTGTATTTGATGCTACAACTACAAGATCTGGAGAGAACCTCTTCTGTAATAGTTTGATAGAGTTTTGAATAATATTTGATAGTTGGATCTTTGATTTGTTTCCGTATGGATAATTTTCTTGATCTGCAAAATAGATAATATCAGATTTGGAAATTTTTTGAATTGCTTTGATTATAGATAATGAACCTAATCCCGAATCAAAAACTACAATCTTGGCCATAAATTATGTAAAAAATCAAAGGTAATGTTTGTTAGCTAAATTTACTCTAAAGTCGATCTAAATACACACCCTCCATTAAGACTAAATTTCTAAACTACCAACCATGCCAAACTTCGATAAGACTTGGGCTCGACAAGAGACCCAAAGTGTAACTGGCAAACTCCGTGAAGCAGTAAAGCCTCAAGGTGCATTAAAACCACGAATTCAGACTGCAGTAAACAAACTACAAGTCCAGATCTCAAAAATGGACTCTATGTTAGGTAAACTGCATGAAAGAGATGCGCAACTCTTTCAGAGAGTCGTGACTGCAATGCAGCAACATGATACTAGCACAAGTAGAGTTTTGTCCAACGAATTAGCTGAAATTCGTAAAGTTACAAAGATGCTCGGCAACGCAAGAATGTCATTAGAACAAGTCCAACTAAGACTGACAACTATTCATGATCTTGGTGATGCTATGGTAGCAATTGGACCAGCAATGTCTACAATGAAGGGATTGAAGTCATCGCTAGGAAGATTCATGCCAGAAGCTGATTCAGAATTGAATAGTATGACCCAGACACTTAATGGACTTATGATGGATTCACTTGCAGGAGACTCATTTAGCATGGAGTCTGATGTTTCAAGTGAAGAAACAGAAAAGATTCTTCAAGAAGCATCTGCAGTAGCTGAGCAACAGATAGGAGACAAATTCCCATCTGTTCCATCTTCAACTGGACTTTCGTCACAATCCTCTACTTCCACTTTTGAGTAGACAGATTAGGACGAACAGTTCATTCTTTTTGTTTTAATTATAAAAAACAGATTAATTCCAAAGTTTTTCTTTGAAAGTTAATTTTTTGTTTAAGATAAAATTACTAAATGCTGCAACTCCAATGGCAGAGATTAAAGCAAGAGGGTATGCAATATCATAAGAATCAACTAGCCAAAATACCATACCAAGTTGTACAAGTGCACCTAATGAGCTAAATAAACCAAATTTACCATATTGTGTTAATGTTTTCTTTCGTGAAAAATCTTTATCTTCAAATGTCCAAATTTTATTTAGAGTGAAATTAGTTGAAATGGATGCAACGATTCCAAAAATATTTGCGTGTAAATACCACATTTCAATTAAATTGGATGTCAAAATCATAGAAATTATATAATTTACAACAAATCCAGAAGCACCTACAGTAAAAAATCTAGCAGCTTTTGAAAGGAAGTGAACTGAATTACGTTTTTCATTTATGGTTTTTGTTTTTCCATTTTTGTATAATTTCCAGACAGATTTAAAATAATCAATAATTGTTGATGAATCTAGTTTACTTGAACCTAACTGTCTATTTTCAAAAGTGTATGGAATTTCTTTAATGTTAATCCCTTTTGTTTTTACAAGGATTTCTAAAAGAATTTTGTAACCTAGTGCATCAAAGTTTAATCCTTTAATGATATTTTTTTTAAAAGCAAAAAATCCAGACATTGGATCTTTTGTTTTTACACCTAACCCTTGCTTTGCAATAATTGTTGCAGCTTTACTCATTAGTTTTCTTTTTGTTGTCCAACCATGAATTTTTCCTCCTGTAATATATCGTGATGCCACAACAAGATCACATTGATATTGCTTGAATGCTTCAATCATTTTTGGAAGCACTTGTGGTGGATGTGAGAAATCAGAATCCATTACAACTATTGTTTCACCTTTTGCATTTTGTATTCCATTTAATATTGCAGAAGAAAGTCCATTTTTTGCTGTTCTGTGAATGATAGCAATAGTATTTTCGGCAATTTTTTTAAAATTTGATATATACTCTTCCACAATTTTTCCTGTTCCATCCGGAGAATTATCATCAACAATTATTGTTTCAGCGTAGATTCCCTTTGGAATATTTGCATGAATTGATTTTAAAATATTTACAATATTTTGAGATTCATTGTATGTTGGCAAAATAATGGAAATTTGAGGATTTTTATGCGTCATACTTCAATCATACCCAGAAACAAATGAATATTAATTTATAATAAAATTCATGCTCAAATAATTTTATGTTTATGCAAATTTGTTAAGAATGGAGTTAAAATTTTGCTATAGATAATTTTGATTGAAAAATGATTAATGATGACATCACTATTAGAAAAATCATTATTGGATAGTGCAACTCAGGTAATGATTTGTCAGGAGAGATGAGATCACCCCATTTTTGAGGGGACGGAATTACTGAGATGTCATCTTGAAGTATTTCAGGATAGGTAAAAAAAATATTTGAACTTGAATCATAAACTGATACAAAAAATCCATAATTATCTGAACGTTGAATTATATCTGTAGGGATTTTGAATTCAAAACCTGGATGTGGAATATCTGTATACCGATCATTTTCATCAGATACAGTACTTATTGCAATAAAATTACTAGAGGCAGAAATTTTTTGAAAGTAATTTGAATGTACATTTGTGGAATTACCTTGATAAATAATTCCGTGGCTATTTCCCAAAGTAGATAAGAAACAAAAATCATTTTGATCAGGTATTTTATTTTTATTATTTTCTCCATCAAAACAAATTATTGCCGTATCAAGTTCATGATCTAAAGTAAAATCATTAACAGAATCTATAAAAATATAAATAAAATTTTCATAATGTGCAGTTCTAAGTATTATTTGTTTGTCATCATTAACGATATATGATAAGCTAGTTGGTTTCCATTCTGAGAAAAATGTCCATTTACCATCAAGAACTATATTTTTCATTTCAGGTGAAATTGAAATTAGAATTGGATCAGACAATGCAAAGACATTACCATAAAACAATGTCATTGAAAAAAAAAGGATAAAAATAATTATAGATAATCTGAAAATCATTTACTAAATTATTTCATGAGAACTATAAAAAATAATTCTTTTTCTAGACAGGTTTATAGAGTTCTAAATGAATTTGAAATTATGAATAAAGGTGTAGGAATTGTTATTGTAGTTGGAGTTATAATAATAATTATAGGAATTGGATTATCATCATCTGAATCAATTAATGACAAAATAGTTGAAGAGATTCCAAATTTAGAAACAGATTCTGTAGAAAATGTTCCTGAGGAATCTGAATCAGTAGGTACAGAATTTTCTGTAGAATTAACAGAAAGAATAGGACTCAAATCACCCTAAAAGTGCCAAAGTGGATCTGTTAGTTAGTGATATTTTGCCACGATACCTATAATCTAGCAAAGAATAGACATTACAATGAATAGAACAAAGAGCATAGCTCTATTTGCAGGTATTTTTGCAATAGCTATGACAACATACGGTCTATCTGGTGTATCATCATCTCCAATGGCTATGGCTTCAATTCCTCAATCACAAGAAGGAATGAAAATGCTAGGACATTTTGAATATACTGCATACGACAGTGAAAACAATGTAAAAGCATACCTCCAAACTGACAACGTCGTTGTTAATGACGGAACTGATTGTGCTGGTGCAATATTATTTGCTACAACTACCGATGGTGATTGTGGAAATACTGCTGCATTTACATGGATCGGAATTGGAAATGGTACTGCTGGTGCAGGTGCAGATGACGTAGAATTAGATGCAGATACTCCTGGTACATGTGCAAGCTCAGGTGTTGATGGTGAGATGGCAAGAAAGAATGTAGTTCCAGATGTTACTGTTACAAATGTAGGAGCAGGTACACAAGTTGAGCTAGATGTAGGATCTGACACATTCAAATTTAGTTCAAGCAATGCAACTACTGTAACTCAATCAGCAATCTTCAATGGCAATACTTCAGCACAAACAGCAAACGGTGAATGTGCAACCATGGGAACTGTAGGAACTCAATTTGAGATGTTTGCAATCCAAGACCTATCTGGTGGCGGTGTAACAGTCTCTGATGGAGATAGTTTAGCTGTCAAATGGACCATTACAATTAGTTGATCGGATTTTTTTAATTTCAACTAATTCTATTATTTTTAATAATATACTCAAACTATGTTTTATTTAGTTTGTAAAACTTGCAGATATTTTTTATTTTACAAACATCACACATTGGTGAAATTGGTTTACAGATATTTTGTCCATACATAACAAATGTATCATTAATATCAATCCAAAATTTTTTAGGGATTTTTTTCATTAGTTCTTGTTCTGTTTCTTCTGGTGTTTTAGTATCTACCAAACCTAATCTGTTTGATATTCTATGAACATGAATATCAACAGGAATTGCAGGTTTTTCATATGCATAAACTAGAACACAATTTGCAGTCTTTCTTCCAACTCCAGGTAGTTTTACCAAAGTTTCAAGATCATCAGGCACAATTCCTTTGAACTGAGAATGAATGATTTTTGCAACTTCAATAATTCTCTTTGATTTTACATGATAGAAGCCAATAGGCCGAATAATTTTCTCCACATCTTTTAGTTTAGCATTTGCTAGCTCTTTTGCATTTTTGTATTTAGAAAATAAAGCCTTGACTACTTTGGTAGTACTCTCATCTTTTGTTCGAGCTGAAAGTATCGTCCCAATGAGTATACTAAATGGACCACCTGTTTCAGCTTCATGTAGTTCTCTAAGTGCAGTCATTCTTGGTGGTTTTACAGAATTCATTGTATTTGTCATGCCAAGAAGAATTTTTTTCATGTTACATGAGATTCTACGTACAAGTATTATATCTGTAATTTTCAACTCATTGTATTGGAATTAACTAAAGAAGAAGAATCTGCATTGAAAGGAGAACAGGGAGAAACTATGGAAATGGCATACAGAATTTTATCTGCTACTGGTGAAGCAACTGATGCAGAAAAATTAGTTCCTGTAAAATGGGTACATCTTTCTGGAGTAAATTATAATACAATCGGAGATGCAGGTGAAGAATTTTTATCAAATATTAGTAAAGATGCAAGAGTTAAAGTAAAAACAACATTAAATCCAATGGGATTTGATATTGATAATGTATCAAACTACAATTTAGATAATAATTTCATTTCAAAACAATTATCAATAAAAAAATCATATGAAACAATGGGGGTTATTCCATCATTTTCTTGTATACCATATGAGATTTTTGATATTCCAGAAAATGGTACACAGGTTGCATTTGCAGAAAGTAATGCTGCAATTCATGCAAATTCATATGACAATCTAAAAACAAACAAAGAAAGTGCATTTAGTGCTTTGGCAAGTGCAATAACTGGAAAAAGTCCATATTCTTCTTTAAGAAAAGAAGACTCTCCTAACATAACAATTAGAATGAAAGTAAGCAGTCCCAATGAATTGATATATGGTATGCTTGGGTTTTTTGCAGGCAAAGTGGGAGATACATCAGTAAATATTTCAGGGCTTGGGGAAATGGATACGCGTCAATGTAAGGCCATGTGTGGAGGCATGGGTACTTCAGGAACATGTGCAAAATTCTTGTTTGGTGAGGGAGAATCTGATTGTGAAAAAATAGATTTTGATGAAAAAGAGATGCAAAACGTTCATGATGAATTAAACACAGCAGAAAAAGGAGATATCATAACACTTGGAAGTCCTCAATTAGGTTTAGAAGAGATTGCTGATTTGACAAACAAGCTCAAAGGGAGATCATTTAAGAAAAGATGTATGGTGTTTACTCCCAGAACCATTAAGGAACAAGCTAAAAAAATTGGTTATACAAATGAGCTTGAACGTGCAGGATGTGAAATTCTTTCTGATTGTTGTACATGTTTAACTCCGTTAATTAACAAAGAAAGTGTTGATGCAGTTACAACAAATAGTATCAAAGGTGCATTTTATTTAAAAAATTCTAATGGTGTGAATGTCAATTTAAAATCATTATCACAAATAATTAAAGATGAAACATCATGAAAGTACTTGTTAAAGGAAAAATTCAAGGTATTGTTTTAAAATCTGAAAATCCGATTAATTTTTTGGGTACAGTAGAAAAAAAATCTGGAATAATTAGCGATAAAAATCACGACCTGTTTGACAAATCAATTAAAGATTCAATTCTTGTATTTCCAAGTGGTGTAGGAAGCAGTGTTGGAGCATATACAATTTATTCAATAAAATCAAATAATTCTGCACCTCTTGCAATGGTTTGTAAGAAAGCTGATCTAACAGTAGCAACAGGATGTGCTTTGGCAAATATTCCACTTTTGATTATTTCAGAAAATGAATTTAATTCATTTAAAACAGGTATGAAAATTTTAATTGATACTGAATCATCAACACCAATAACTTCAGTTTAAAAAAAATTTAATCTAAATTAAAGATTTGATTAATCATCATCTTTCTTTTTGTCTTTCTTATCATGATGAGACTTTATAATTTCACAATTTTTCAGAGTATCGTCACTGTCTTCATAACATGTATCCTCATCAGCACCGCCATTCAGGGAATCAATTCCTTTTTCTCCCTTTAGTGTATCAAATCCTGCTTGTCCTCTAAGATCATCATTTCCGTCACCGCCTTTGATGTGATCATCTCCTGCACCGCCAAGGATAGTATCATTACCATCATCGCCTTTGAGTTCATCATTATCTAAGCCACCTTTGATGGTATCATTACCATCATCGCCGTCAATCTTGTCTTTTCCAGAACCTCCAAAGATTTCATCATCGCCGTCACCGCCTTTGATGTGATCATCTCCTCCATTTCCAAGTAAAATATCAAAACCATTTTCACCATCAATCTTATCTTTTCCTGCACCGCCAGTGATTTCATCATCGCCGTCACCGCCTTTGATGTGATCATCTCCTGCACCGCCAGTGATTATATCGTCTTCATTTCCACCATCAAGTTTGTCATTTCCAGAACCTCCAAGGATAGTATCATCGCCGTCACCGCCTTTGATCTCATCATTTCCAGAACCTCCGTTGATAGTATCAGTACCTAATCCACCATCAAGTTTGTCATTTCCATCTTTTCCAAATATCTCATCATTTCCAGAACCTCCGTTGATAGTATCATTTCCATCTCCTCCATTGAGTTCATCATGTCCATCATTTCCATTAATTCTATCATTTCCTTCATCTCCTTTTATGATATCACCACCACTTCCACCATCAAGGGTATCATTGCCATCATTGCCACGAATCATATCATCTCCACCTAATCCAAATATCTCATCATTGCCTGCTTGTCCTCTAAGATCATCATTTCCAGAACCTCCAATAATACAATCATTTCCTGCTTTAGCTTTTACAATATCTCCATAGTCTCCAGCAAGAATAAGATCTGCCTTATCGGTTCCTATCAGTGTATCACTCAAACCACCTCTATTGTCAATCAAATTGTATTTTCCTTTCAATGCTTTCTTTTCTAGTTCGGCAATAGTCAAGTCGTCACAAAACAACTGATTTTCAAAATCAATTTGTACTGTTATTGTAATAATGTCTTGATCCACTAAACCTACTGAATCAACTATCTGTAAAGTAATCTCATGTACTCCTTCAGGAAGATTGGAAAGTGAAAGTGAAGGACCAGTTCCTAATAAACCAGCATAGCCGTTAAACCATTCCAAACTAGAAGATATATCTCCATCTTCAGAATCAGTAGCAGTTCCTACAAAGTCAATTTGTTCTCCCAAAATGAAGACATCATTATCAAGTGGAGAAATAATTGTGGCAACAGGAGTATCATTTTCTGAGATAACTGTGATATCTACGGTTGCTTCATTGGATGTTTCTCCTGAATTATCATCAATTGTGTAAGTGTAAGTGTCAGATGTTGTTTCTGAACCATCATGTGTATAATCAATAGTTCCATCTCCGTTATCTACAAGTGCACCATTGGTTGGTCCACTAGTTATTGTAATTGATGACAAATCAAGACCATCATCTGCATCTGAGTCATTAGATACAATGTTAGTTGTTGTTGTTCCGCCTTCGTCTACTGAATCTGTATCGTCTTGTGCTTCTGGAATATCGTTAACTGGGATAACTATAACTGTAAATGATTTTTCTGTAGAATCAATTCCATCTGAAACAGTTACTGTTATTTCTGCTTCACCATTTGCATTAGCTACTGGGGCATAAGATAATGAACCTGTAGTATCAGGAGAATTGTAAGTAACGATTGGATCTGGAATCAGTGCAGTATTATCAGAAGTAGCTATAACTGTAAGAGTCTGGACTTCGCCATTACCGGCAGTAATTCCAGATAGATTTACTATCTGTATCAGAGCATCTTCAAGAATTGCGGGTGGTTCAATCAGATCATCTAAAGTTGGTGGAGTGTTAATCAAGTAAACTGTGATATCTACGGTTGCTTCATTGGATGTTTCTCCTGAATTATCATCAATTGTGTAAGTGTAAGTGTCAGATGTTGTTTCTGAACCATCATGTGTATAATCAATAGTTCCATCTCCGTTATCTACAAGTGCACCATTGGTTGGTCCACTAGTTATTGTAATTGATGACAAATCAAGACCATCATCTGCATCTGAGTCATTAGATACAATGTTAGTTGTTGTTGTTCCGCCTTCGTCTACTGAATCTGTATCGTCTTGTGCTTCTGGAATATCGTTAACTGGGATAACTGTGATATCTACGGTTGCTTCATTGGATGTTTCTCCTGAATTATCATCAATTGTGTAAGTGTAAGTGTCAGATGTTGTTTCTGAACCATCATGTGTATAATCAATAGTTCCATCTCCGTTATCTACAAGTGCACCATTGGTTGGTCCACTAGTTATTGTAATTGATGACAAATCAAGACCATCATCTGCATCTGAGTCATTAGATACAATGTTAGTTGTTGTTGTTCCGCCTTCGTCTACTGAATCTGTATCATCTCCTGCTATTGGTGCAGAAAGACAAGGATCTTCTATCTCAATATTTCCTTGAAAACCTGCTCCTGCAAAAGATTGTGTTGCACCACATGCAAGGAACCATTGACTTGCTGGACCAGAATTTGCTACAACTGCAGATGGATTATCAACAACCAATGCTCCATATTGAACAACATTTCCTCCTTGAGAAACTGCCGCTAAATTAAGAGGCTGTATTAGATCATTGTAAAGTCTTAGTGTTCCACCATTTTCAATGATTAATGTCCCGCCATTAGTAACTAATAGTTGTCCAGAAAGATTTAGAGTTCCGCCATCTTTGATTGTTAATGTTCCAGAAGGACCAATAGTTATGTTAGTAGCAAAATGATTATCTGAAATTTCCTCGTTTGTAGGACCTGTAATGACTGTATCATCAAGATGATCTGCAAAAGACATCTGAGTAGATGGGAAAAATGCAGAACTGACTAGCAAAAGTATCATTAGAGAAAATCTGACCTTTGCATAATCCATGAGTTAAAAGACATTTTTTATTTAATAACTGTAACATGAACTTCTCATTTATGGAAATTAGAATTTTTAGTATGTCAGATAAATTAATTACAAATCTAGGCATGAAATTGTTTTATTTAATTAGTTTTTGTCAAGATCGCTTTTTGGTGATAAACAAGACACCAACTATTATTCCCATACCCGCTGCCACATAAAACGGAAACAATGCAAACACATTCTTTGCAGGATCACCTGATAATAATTCTATAATCATACTTCCAGATGCCATTGCTGGAGGATCAGTAGAACCTTCCATACCATGTACAGAATAAGAATGAAGTGCAAATTTTCCAATATCCAAATTGGTAACTACAATTCTTGCACCATTATTTACAGTCAATCCCGCTCTATCAGTATATGATATGATAGATTTTGCCTCTGGGTACCAACCTCTGTCCAAGTCTCTATGAACAACAATGTAACCTTCTTTTGGTGTCTGAACTGCAACCCAAAACTTGTTGTCAGGTTTTGGTCCCATTCCAACTTCAATAAACTCATCTTGTGTTTCTTGATCGTATAGTCTAAGAACTGCATTTCCATTTGGATTTGCATATAACAAATTATTATCGATAGTTACTTGCCAACTTATTGCATGAACATCATCTAGAACTCTAATTGGTGCTTCACGAAGTACTGTATTAAATTCATTATGAGGAATTTCTAATGTATCAATGATCAATGATGGATTGTTTGATTCCTGAGCAAATACTGGAGATATAAAAAGTCCACCAAACAAAATTAAAGCAAAGAGATACTTCACAAGCTAGCACAAATTTGATTGAATAAAAATCTAATCAACAAATGGTTTTGGATGATCTAAAATTACTTGAGCAACTTCTGGTCTTAGAATAAACTCAGATGGTGCCTGACCATTTTGAATCATCTCTCGAAGTGCTGTTCCACTGATTTGTTCTTTAACATCATTATCATGTGGACATGCTTTAGGAGTAGTATAAGTAAGACATTTCCTGCAGTAGAAGAACGGTGGGAAGAATACCGGAGAGATTTCTAACTCTGGATAATCATCAAAGATTTTTTGTGCTGCCATTGGGTCATAGAATTTTCCAACACCTGCATGATCTCGTCCAATAATGATATGAGTACAACCATAGTTTTGTCTCATGATTGCATGATGTATTGCTTCTTTTGGACCAGCATACTTCATTTGTGTATGTAATGTTCCAAGCTTGCATCTGTTTTCAGGATAGTATAATTTAATCATGGTTTCATAGCATTTTACAATCACCTCATCTACAAAGTCGCCAGATTTTTTCTTACCAATTACTGGGTTTACAAATACACCATCACGAGTTGTAATTGATGTTTTTTGCAGCATTTCGTGTGCTACATGAGGTGGATTTCTGGTTTGGAATGCGCAAATAGTCTTCCATCCAGCATTTGCAAAAGCCTCTCGTGTTTGAGTAGGTGTTAATCTATTTTTTCTAATTTCAGTATCATTTGGTCTTTGGATATAATCGATTTTTCCACCAACCAAGAAATCTTTCATTGCCATAGTATATGCAACACCTGGATGTGAAGAATCATTGGTACCGTAGACTCCTTGAGCTGCTTTTTCTTTATCAAAAGTAAATGTTTCATCAACGTGTAACACTGCAACTCCAATTCCATCTGGGTTTTGAAGTAGAACATCTTTTGCTTCTTTCATTTTATTTGCAGTTTCTTCATCAACATCTAATACAATCGGAATAGTCCATGCTAAATCATTTGATAATCTTCCACGAGATACAACACTTTCAAAGTCTTTTTGTCCTAGAAATCCTTCTAAAGGACTAAAAATTCCATCTGCAATATTTTCAACATCGTTTGCGACATCTTCACTAATTGAAATTGAAAATAGTCCTGTAGGATCAATTTTGGAAATTCTGTTTACTAGTACTCCACCATGAGGTTTGATTGAATCAGTTTCTGACATGATAAATCAACAATCAAGGGTCTATATGAAGGCCACACTCTTTGTTGCCTCCTTGTTCCCACCACCATCTTCCTGCACGAATATCCTCTCCAGGTTTTATTGCTCTTGTACATGGTTCACACCCTATACTTGGAAAGCCTTTGTCAAGTAGACTGTTGTATGGCAAATTATTTTTTTTAATATATTCTTGAATCTGATCCCAAGTCCAATCTACAATCGGATTAATCTTTAGAATTCCTCCATGCCCATGATCTAGTTGAAAGATTGTAACATTTTGGCGATTTTGGGTCTGCTCCCTTCTTAAACCGGTAATCCAACCATCCAAAGTATTCAGCATCTTATTCATTGGGTGAACTTTACGAATTTCACAACAAAGCTTCCTGTTTTCAACACTATCATAGAACAGATTCATTCCTTTATCACGAACCATCTCTTCTACTTCTTTTGTGTCAGGAAATAGTACTTCGATTGAAATATTGTATTTCTTACTTACAACATCAATGATATCATAAGTTTCCTGTGGCAATCTTCCTGTATCTAGGGTGAAAAATCTAAAGTTTGGATTTATTTTTAACATTATATCCATCACAACAGCATCTTCAGCACCAAAGCTGGATGCTTTTGCAACTTTTGGATGAAGATTGTCTGAAACCCATTGTAAGACTTCTTCAGTTGTTTTAATTTTTGAGTTTAATTCATCTACTTGTTCTTGGGTAAATTTTGTCACGATTTCAGTATGATTATTTCTTTTATATTGATTACCCGAAATTTTATCCTAAATTATAAACAAGTATTATTCAAAATAGAAAATATGGATGAAATATCATATGTTGTAGTTTTTCCATCTAAATTTTCAAAAAATAAAATCCCACAATTAATCACAAATATTAAAAAAATTCTCAAAATAAAAAATCAAGAGTTTAAATCTGTTAAACGTGATGGAGACATAATTTTAGTTCATGCAAATGATCCTGTGTTTGCATCATCAGCCATCAATTTACTTTTTGGGATAGAAAAAACTGCTATTGCAAGACAAGCAAAGAATGATTTTCAAAATATCATATCTGAAATTACATCTATTGGTGGTAATTTACTCTTGAAAGGGGAAAAATTCCTAGTCAAAGTTGAAGGAATCGCAAAAGGATTTGTTACAAAGGATGTAGAAATTGCTGCAACATCAAACATTATAGAAAAAAAAGTAAATTTGGGTGCACAACCAGGAACAGATGAAAATTTTGATAAATTACTATACACATATCTTACAAAAAATAATGCATACATCTGTATTTTTTTAGATATGGGTAAAGGAGGAATTCCATATCAATCACAAAAAGAAAAAACAATTTGTGCAATATATGATGAAATTTCAGCAGTTTCTTGTTATGAAACTATCAAACAAGGATATGATACAAAAATTATAGTTTGTTACAGACAAAAATCAGAAATAATGAATCTTGCAAAGATAGTTAATCAAATTATTCCAAGATTAGTACAAGAAAAAATGGATATTGAATTCTTGCAAATTAAAATCAATCCTAACGGAATAAAAAATTATTTAATTTTTGTAAATACGGTATTAGAGATCTTATTACATTATACTAACAATCGTATATCATTAGCATTATCTCCACTAGTTTTTTCATCAGACTTTATTGATCATTCATTAAAACAAGTGTTTGAAAAAAAGAAAATTCCAATTCTTCCATTATCTGGGATAGATTCCAGTTTGTTTCATGAAGCAAAAGAAATAGGGTTGGAAAAAAATTTGAAAAAATTAGAAAAAATAGTCACTATTTCAACAAACGAAATACCCTCATTTTCAAAAAAAGATGTTGAATCTGCACTCAAAACGAAGAAAAAGATCACGATTCAGATTGGTCCAAATAATGTTCATGATATTTTAGATTCTCTAGAGAATCATTGAGAATTTAAACAGCATATTTGGTTTGATATTGTGCTCAAAATAGGAGAATTCATCTATCCGTGGGGAAGTGGTCATTATTCTCGAATGATGAGGCTAAATGAGGTTTTAGGCGAATATGTCAAAGAAGAGTTTGAGATTCATTTCTCAAGCAAAGATCACGTGTATGAAAAACTATTAAAAAAATTCCCTGATCAGAAAGAAAAAATTCACGAGATTTTGATGCCAACACCAATTGATGGTAAGTTTGGTCCAAGTGTTTCAATGTCTTTGATGAATTTGTTACTTCCAATATCAAAAAACCCTCCACTAGTTAGGCAAATTGCAAATTATTTGAAAGAAGAAAGAAAACTCTACAACAAAGAAAAATTTGATTTGGTAATTAATGATGGAGATATGGGGTCAAATATTTTAGCAAAGAATAGAAATATTCCAAGTTTATTTGTAACAAATCAATTTCGACCTAAACTATACAATTCTAGATCCTATCTTTATCCATCGCTCATTTTTGTTGCAAAGCAAATTGCCAAAGCATCAAAAATTCTTGTTGCAGATTCACCACCACCATATACAATGTGTGAATATAATTTGAATTTCATTAAAGAGGTAGAAGAAAAAATATCTTATGTAGGTCATTTTACAAATAGTATAAAAATTAAAAAAGAAAGTGATTCAAATCTTGAAAAATTAGTTAAAAATAATGAATTTGGGTATTGGATGAGAACCGGAAATAAATCAACTAATGATGGTACTGGTCAGAGATATGAAAAAGTATTTCAACAAGATGAAATGAGAAATGAAAAAAGAATTATTTCACATGCAAGAAATGATCCTAACATAAATTCGGTGGTTGGAAAAGATGGAAAACAATATTCAATTACAGAAGCGTTAGAGAAAAATATTGATTGGATTCAGATTGATATTGGTTTTCTTTCAGAACAGGAAAAAGATACAATTTTGAATTTATGTAAATATGCAGTTGTGAATGGTTCTCATACAGTAATGGGTGAGATTATGGGTGGAAAATCAAAGCCAATAATTGGAATTCCAATTTATGATGAGCATACTAACAATATTAGATGGGCCGAAGAAAAGAATCTAGGCATATTAGCCATTAAAGCAAATGATGTGATCAAAGGCATATCAAAAATTAAAGAAAATTATCAAGAATTTGAGGATAGTTTGAAAGAATTCTCAAAGAATTTTGTTCCTAATGGAGCAGAAAATTCAGCAAAAATTGCTGCTGATACACTAGAGGAAAAGAGATAATACATTATTTTGATCATTTTGTTCGTCTGGCACGCGGGATTTCGATGGGCGAACGGACCGAAAGGGATGATGAAAAAATCCGCGTGTCGGACTCTATCGATCATTTAAGATTGTGGGAACGCTTTTATGGAAAAAATTAAGCCAGAACATCAGTGCCTAACTGTCCAGAATGTACATCACGAGAAAAAAAGAAAATAGAAGCAAAATACATAGAAGATTTTCCTGAAGAAGAAGATAGAAGTAGAGATGCTTTATTCAAATTATTTGATGAAATTGACATTCCAATGAAAATGGATGAGAAGAATAGAAGACATTTCATTTGTAAAAGATGTGGCTTATACGCTACAAGAGAAGAAATTTCAGATATCAGATTCAAATTAAATCAAAAAGAGAGAACACGTGATGACAAACATGATGACTATCTAGAATGGTGGTCAAAAAGTAAAAAAGAAAAAGCTGAAAATTAGAGTGGATTTACCATGGTAAAAAAGAAAGAAGACGAAATTCCAGAATGGGTTACTGACGAAATTCAGAATGCAAAATTTAAGAAACCTGAAGAGCTAAAAAAACAAGGATATATTTTAGAATTTTATTACGAAGATAACAAAATTGATGTTCAATTGTATGATCCTGTAGAAGATGGACGACATATTGTAACTATGGATGTTCCAAAGACAATCAAGATGGATGATTTGTTAAAGGGTGAAGTTTATGAATTTGTATTTGACCAACATAAAGCTCCATTAAGTAAAAAAGTATCAGAATTTCTAGAAAAAGAAAAAGAAATTGATATGAAAGCAATTTATCAATTTGATTTAAAATCACTAGAATTGTTAGATGTAGGCTCAAGTGAAACTACAGATGACGATAGTGAAGAATAATCTTATTTTATAGAATCTAATTGTTTTTTGAATGCTTTTCCTAAGATAGGGTTGATCAAATAAGGAAATGTAGTTTTGAACCAAACTGCACCTCTAACTACAGTCGGTACAATGATTTCTAATCTAGAAGAATTTGCAGCCTTCAAAATAGCTTTTGCAACAGTTTTAGAACTAAGTGAAGTTGGAGAAAATTTTGGCATTTTTTCAAATGAAGGATGTTCAAAGAAATTTGTTCTAACCATAATTGGACTAACAACAGTTATTCCAACTCCAGAATTTTTTAGTTCATGTTTCAGGCCTTCTGAAAATCCCAACATTGCAAATTTTGATGCACAATATGAAGCAATTCCTGGTAAACCAAAGCTTGCAGCAACTGAAGCAACATTAACTATATGACCAGATTTTTTTTCTAACATTGACGGAAGAAAATTTTTAATGCAATAAATCATTCCAAAATAATTTGTTTCCATCTGTGATTCTATATCATCAATACTTAGATCTGATACAGAACCATATATTGCAAAACCTGCATTATTAACTAAAATATCTACAGAGTTAAATTTCTCTAAAACCAATTTTGACATTTCTTTAACTTGTTCTTTATTTGATACATCACATTGACATACAAGTGTAACAACATTGAATTTTTTTAATTCATCTGCAACTTGTTCAAGTTTTTCTTTGGTTCTTGAAACTAAAACTATGTTAGCACCTTGTTTTGCAAATTCTATTGCAGTATCTTTACCAATTCCGGATGATGCGCCAGTGATTAAAACAACTTGATTTTTGAATTTCACAACTCAAAAAAAATTGTTTTTAGATAAAGTGGTTTCTATTAGGTATTTTTTGTATATAAACAACAAATTAGACTGAGATTTAAGAAATTATTTTTCATGTAATTTTCCAATTATAGCACCAGCTAAGTGAATCATTCCTAAAATTATCAATGACCCCAATAAATGGACTAAAACTGATACCTCGAAATTAGATAATTGAGGTGCTTCATTACTTACAATAAACCAGAATATAGGCTCAAAAATCGGTTTAACCCAATTGTTTCCTGCAAGTCCTAGAAAAATTGTCAAACTTCCGATTGTTTTAGAACCTAAGAAAAAAGCAACATATGGATTTTGATAATTCTTTTTTACATCATAAATAATTACCATAACTCCAAAAACTGAAATGATTGCCCATACAACAAAACTAATTGAATAGATGTTTGTAAACAATAGAGTAACTAGAACATTTGCTACAGTAAAGGCAATAGACAAACTGGATACATATCGTGTTTCTTTGTAAGCACCATAACCTGCAACAATAAGCCCACTTACTATTGGAAGCAAAGTGATTGGTAAAATTGTTTGTTCCATTAGTCACTTCAGATTATTTTGTTCGGAATATTTATGAAAAGTTGATTTCATTTTTTTGTTTCTTTTCTTCTAGTAATTTCCCCATCAACTTCTTGAAAAAGTCTCTCTAATTCTGTTAAAGAAAATCCAATTTTGTCATTTGGCATCAAATTCTTAATTAATTGAGGATGTTTTTCTGTTCTTTTTCTAGTGTCTTTGATTTCTTGTCTTAATTGAGATAATTCATCATCTGTTTTTTTCTCTAATGAATCTATAATTTTGTCTATATTTTTTTTCATAGTTTTTCGTGCTTTATCAGTTTCTTTTGTTAATTCAAGAAATGATACTCCTGTAAATTTCATTTTTTGTTCCCAAAATGATTTATCTTCATCAGATTCTTCTTTTTTCTTTTTCAAAAAATCAAACATTAAGTAAAATACGAATACTCACAAGATAAGCATTACGTATGCTAATTTGAAATCATTTTGTTTTATCAATATCAATATGACAAATATCTCTTAGATAGTTTCTATATCTTTCATGTTTAGTATGACAGTCAGAACACAAATCAATGCTGTGAGGTTTGCCATTTTCATCAGGTGCCTCAACTATATGATGTTCAGTTAATTCAACTCCCTTTTGTTGACACATAGGGCATTGTCCAATATGCATAATTTTTATGATTAGAACTAAGAATTAAGAATTTTGTAAAGATGATTTAAATCAGATATTCTTATAAAATGAATTTCATATTTGAAACTATGCCATCTTATGATTTATTGCTGAAAGAGAGATATGAATCAATTCGTTCACAACTAGTTTCTTTAAAGTCTACAATATCATTACTAAAGCACAATTATTGGACAATATATTCAAATTTTTCTTCAAAGAATACTGTACCACCTTTCATATTTCCAACAATGACTTTCTCAACTCTTGAAGATTATTTAGAAAAATTAATTTTAAATTGTTTAGCATCAGATCCAACAAAAAATATTTCAAAAATATTTAGTTCACAAAATGAATTATCCGATAGGTCAAATGAATTATTGACTGAAATTGTTAGAATGTATACATCGTTAACACAAAGGATAGCAGGAACAGGATTGATGAATCAAATTGAAACACATAGTATTTCACAATTTGAACAGGGTACATCTATCAAATCTTATCAGGCGGTTGATGCATTATCTTATGATCTTGTAAACAGAATATTAGGAAAAAAATGGATGACAGATAATTCGTATATTCCATTTTCAATTTTTGATTATGAGGGATATTCAATGAATCCTTTAAGCTATGTAGCAACTTTACCATATCCTGATACATTTCGAAGTAGATTTTGGCCTGTTATGGCACACGAAATTTCACATATACTAGTATATACTGAAGTTCAAAAACTTTCAAAGAAAAAATTGGAAACTATACGAGAACCAAAATCTTTAGGAGAATTATTATTTTATTCAATAGAAGAATTATTAGATATTCTAAAATTAAGACATGATGAAAATAACAGTAATACTGCATATAGTCAAATTACGGAATTATTTTGTGATATAATTGCGACATATACATGTCCAATTTTATTTATTACTGGAACACTCAATCTTCGTCATTATTTGGAACCAGAACAACATAGTTTGCTACAAGCGTTACAAATTGCTACTCATCCGCCATCAGATTCAAGGATAATTGCAATGAAAACTGTCCTGGATCGAAATAAAATTTTGAAAAATGATTCTATTTTCCAAGAATATGCAGAATCAGTGTTGGATCTTAATAATGAAAAGAATTCCAAATTGATTGATTTGAATTCATTTCTATTTCTTACAGAATATAATGAATTTGCTGCTAAACTTGCAAACAAAGTTGTAAATTATCTAGAAAAATCATCCATACAGGGTTTAAAAAGTTCAGAATGGAAATTGTTGTTGAATGGAACTAGTGATTTACTCGGACGCTCGCCTACAATGGCAATGAATATTCTTTGGCAGAAACGACTAAAAACCATCAAAAAGGACACCAAAAAAAGCATGATTCAATATTTTAATTCGAGACATACCGAATTCCAATTACTCGAAAATTTCATTAATTCTGCTTATCAATACTATGTTGGAAATATATTTCCAAAAATAGAGGAAAAAGGAAGATATGACGTACGGATTAATACTTGTTAAAGGAATTTCTAATAAAAGAGATCAAACTCTTACATTATTAGATAAGCTTATTGGCGATCAATCTTATAAAAATCAAACAGGAACAGAGATTGAACATGTTTTTGTAAGTTTTGGTTGGCCAGATATTGTTTTACTAATTAAAGGAGAAAATATAGAATTAATTAAAAATTCAATTATCCGAATTCGTGATTTAGTTGGAGAACATGGAGATAATCTTGAAACTTCTACAATAATTTGTACTACAATAAGTGAGTTGAAGGATAAAGAAAAAGCACTGTCAAAATTATAAACAGTATTTTATCCAGACTAAAAATAAATATTGAAAAAGATCTAATTACTTTTTCAATATATTTTTGGTATTTTGTTTTATTAGTTTATAGATTGTTTTCTTACCATGTTTTTCACGTGCTATTAAATCAGCAACATGTAGTCTCCATAGATAAGCAGATTCTGTGTTTCTATTTCTTTTTGTCTTTTTTCCAACTTGTTCAGCTGTTAAACCATTAGGAGATGTAGCAAGTGCTCTCAATGTTTTTTCATATGTACTAAATGATCTTTTAGCTTCGGCATTTTTTTGCATCTGAGATGTTATTGAATTAAGAGTAGAAGAAAGTGTTTTGCTTGTCTGAATTGTCCAAGGATTAGCATTTCTATCATACACACTTAACATACTGTTGGATGCAGGAGATGTATCACGAATAAGTGACGAATTTATAGAATTTTGTGTAGTTAACATATTGTCTTTTATTTCTGTCATTATGTTTCGTAATTCAGAAAGAGTCTTTTCTTGTTTTCCTAAACGAGTTTTTATCAATTTTATCTCATTTTGAAGTTTTTGAGATGTAGTATTGTGTCGCATCTGTCTAGACAATTTCGACAGAAGTATATAAATTTAGAACAGAATTGATTAGACACAGACTAATAGTTTTATAGACAATTATGCCTACTGTAAGTCTATATACATCATATATAAGATACACAAAATGGTTAAAACTTTACGAATTTCAGATGACAAATTACATAAAGAATTAGTTCGAATTCAAGGCCAAATTCAATCCAAATCAGGAGAATCAACTAGTATGGATGATGTAATTGGAGAATTAGTTAAAGAGTATAGAAAAAAACACAGATAATTAACGAATGCTAAATTTTGTAGATAAGATACCTTCTGAATGATAAAAAGTTGATTTACATTTAGAACATTTTCTGTCTAATTCATCAGCATAGTTATGTTTGAAATTTTTTAAATAATTTGAATTACAAAGTGGACAAATACCAGCTTTGTAAAAATTAACGGGATAAGGTTGTGAGTAACGATTTTCATTCTTTGGAAATTTAATCATAAGAAAACCTTCAGGAAAATCACTTGGTTTTAAAATCCACAAATTGTCTAATGCAGATGTTTTTAGTTTTTGTTTGTCTAGATGAATATTAAGATAATTATTCAGATATTGATGTGCATTTTTAATATCAGATATATAATATTCTTTTTCATTATTTCTTTTATTTTCTTTTACTATATCTAAAATTCCATCATCTTGAAGTTTTTTTCTAATACTTCGTACAGTATTGCTAGAAAGATGTGGTAAGCGTTCTATCATAAATTTATCGGATATATTCCAGCCTAGATTTTCTTTAGCCTTTATTGCACAGTCAAGGAAATGAAAAATGCCAATTGCCTTATTAGATTTTGCTTGGTTTGATTCAATGTGGTTTGGTTTACCAATTTCATTTTTCATAACTAAGTATTGTTATTTTATTTAATAAATTTAGAATGATTACACAAAAGACAATATCGTTAGAAGACGAGTTATGGAAAAAAATAGACAGAACTCGCGGAGATATCTCGAGAAGTAGATATATCGCTAATATTTTAGCCGATTCTCTTGATAAATCTACAAAAAAATCACATGGAGGTGAAATTTGTGACTGAAAACAGAGATTTTGACGAAGAATGGACTTTCATTCATGTGAAAAAAAGAACAAAGCGAAGATTCAAGAATTTTGGAAAAATGGGAGAGTTACAGGATAATTTAGTCAATCGAATGATGGATCATATCGATAAATGCGACAGGTGGTGGAATCATGAATAAATCCTCTTACAGGATTAAAGTGAAACCATTTCTTTGGGAAAAGCAATTACTTCTTTCTTTAGATTCAAAATGGGTTGATGTGTTTGGATCGATCCCTTCATTTGATGTAGAAGTTAAAGAAGGGAAATTGGTACTGGTTGGGCCTAAACTGCGATCTAGAGGTGGAAAAAATGGTTAATACTGTAACATCCAAACAGATCGCTAAAACAAAAGGTCATACAAAAGATTATTTTTTTGAATCAGTCATGATAGATGCCAAACCAAGATTATTGACATATGATAAATCTACAAAACAAATTTCAATTCTTGAAAGTATTGAGAATGATGATAATGTCATTATTCCTCTAAAAGAATTCCAATGTGGATATCGTCCATACTCGTTTTCCCAAAGTGAGATTGATAATCTACTGAATAGAGTGATTACAAAAGAAGAATTACTTGATACAATCAAAGTATTAGTTGACAAGTATATTGTTGCAGATGATATTGCAAAATATCTAATCCAAATTGATATTATGCTAAGTTATTGTCAAGAGTGGATCACAACTTTACATTTTCCTTACAGTGTAGGGGATACTGAATCAGGCAAAAGTACAATATTACATATAGCTTCTTGGATATGTTATAGATGTCATCTGGGAGAGGACATTCCTATGGCAGACATCTATAATTTTCTAGGAAAAGATGAAGAGGCTTGTGGAACAATTGCGGAAGATGAAGCACAGGGATTAGATCCTCGTGATGAAAAGATGCGTATGTACAAGAGTTCTTACTCTAAAGGTTCTACAAAGGCACGAATATTAGGTGCAGACACATCTGGAAAACAACAAGTTTTCTACAAAACATTTTGTCCAAAGTGGTTTGCAGGCGAAAAAATACCTACCGATAAGGGATTTGTTGAAAGATTGGCCGTAATTCATATGATTTCAGGCGTGCCTGAGAGTAACATAAAACGACCTTCCAAAGACGAAATGAAAGAATTGAATAATCTACGGAACAAATTACTTGTTTGGAAATTACAAAATATAGAAACTAAATTTTCTAACATTGATTCTAATTTTAAGAATAGAGATGCAGAACTCTGGGATGATTTTTTGTGTGTTGCATATAATACAAAATATTTTAAAAATGCCAAACAAGTTGCTGAAAATTATGTTACTCAAAGACAAGATGGAATAAGAAATAGTTTTGAAGCTAGATTATTCAAAATTATTCTTACTTGTCTAGATGATAATTTAGAGGTTAAAGCACTAACGTTATGGAATAAAATAACTAAGAATAATTCAGAATTATCTGGAACATTAGACGAGAAAACTAGAAAGGCATTCTATCCAGATGAGTTCGGAGTAAAGTTAACTCTCAATTCTCTATCACGAATGCTAGAACATACATTTCATTCCAAAAAGAAGATAAGAAATATCAAAAAAGATACAAAATGGAGTAAAGTTACATCATATTCATTTACAAAAGAGATCATTGATGCATTTGTTTACAAGTATGGAATTACATTAGAAACTACCATGTGTGTTTATAGTGGTCCAAGTGGTCAAGGTAGTCAAATGCTTTCTTTACAGTAAGACCACTTTGATAACCTTGACAACTATTTTTGGTACGGTGTTTTGATAAAATTATTTTATTCCTGTATACACACCTAGTGATTAGGGATGTTAATTTCTCTGAATGACGTGGAGATTTACAGCCGTAATCATTTTCTACTTTGACAGGGAGTATACACCTAGAAAATGTTGAATTTATTGAATTTTGTTAGGTTTGAAATGATTTCGTTTCCTACAATTGATGGTTCGAAACTTGATTTGTGTGTCAACCTAGATTTTAGATGATTTTCTTGAATTTTCTTAGGAACAATCATGAGTTTGTTTTCTACAATTAAGGTTCAATCATTTCATTCTGTTCTTAACATGGTGTATACACTTGGAATTCACTAACTCTATCGTGTTTTGTTAGGTTTGAAATCATTTCTAATTCTACAATTAATGGTTTGAATTCGATTCTAGGTATGAATTATAGTAATCTTAGTCACCATAACAATATTTTTCACTTGAATATTTTAGATTGATATACATCTGAATAGCATTTTTTGCACTCTCCAAATAACAAAATCCAACAATCATGAAATGCTGATTCACAATTCATGAAGTTTCCTCATTTGGTTTTGGAGTAGACAATGGTTTGTCAATTAATCCATTTCCTACCTCTGAACATCTTGTTTGGTATTTACAAAATTTACACAAACCAGATACTTCACCATTTGGAATTACACTATCTATCTTTGCACTCTCAATCTCTTGGATTCTAGTCTTTATCCAATCAGTCAAGTCCCTTTTTTCTACCTTGTATGTTACAATATCAGACATGTCTGCATAGACAATGTTTAGATTCTCAACAGGCATGTATTCTGAAAACATTGTATCGTATACCTGAAGTTGTAAAATATGCTCAGGTTTTGGCAAGAATCCTTGCTTTATTTGCCATTTAACAAACTTTGTTGTTTTAAGATCAATGATTGTTTTTGTTTTCCAATCATACATGTCTAGTCTTCCTGCAACTGTTGCAATTTTTTTGTCCTTTAATGGAACATAGTATTCCATATCCATCTCTCGCCATTTGTATGCATATGTCATGTTGTGTAAGAAATCCCCTCTGACTGTTGCCCACATTGATTCAAGTGTTGTATCTGCGAGTAATTCCTCTTGAGGAATTCCTTGTTGTTTGTACAAAGATTTTCTTTGACAACCAACTAGTTCGGTTACAGAATATCTTGATTTTGGATTAAACTTTGATAGTCCATTTCGTTTTTCTAAAAAATTAACGATTCCTTTGGGAGTATCAATCTCCTCTGCTAAAGCGATTTGGTCGCCACCCATTTGTTTTGAAATTTGTTGTTTCATACATAATATTTGAGGCTACAAGCGATATCCTTTTAATCGTATTATACGAAAATATATCGTATAAGATGGTAATCCATATCGCACTAGTAGGCAAAGAAACTGGACATATCTGGGCAGGATTAAAAGAAATTATTCCTGCAGATAAATTATATCTTTTACACAGTCCTAATACAGATTCGATAAAATTTGCAGACAAGGCAAGGCAATTAAAAAAAGAAGTTGAAAAAAGATTTTGTGAAACAGTTCTTGTAAAGATTAATGCATTTGAGATGATGAATATTTTAGATGTAATTGACAAGATTGTCTCAGATGAAATTAAAAAAAGCAATTATGATTTAGATACAATAGACTTTGCAGTAGGAGTTACTGGTGGTACTAACATTATGGCATCAGGTGCGACACTTGGTGCAATGCTTACAGGTACTAAAGCATACTATGTACAAGATAGTAGAGTTGGACCAAAGCGAAAAAAATATGCTGAATTTCTACCAATACCTCCAATTAACATAATTCGTTCACTATCAAAATCACATCAAAAGATTCTGCAAACATTGGAGAAAGGATCATTTGAGTGGAAAGGAGAAAAACAATTAGGTGTAATGAAAAACAAAGACCTAGAAAAGAAACTAAAAATGCGTACATCATCATTAAACTCTGCAATTAAAGAATTAGTAAAGAAGAGATTTGTAGAAACTGAACGTGGAGTTCCTGTAATCAAATTCAAAAAAGGTAGTGCAGATCAAAAACCAATACAAGTAGAAGAAAGATTAGAGAATCAAATGTTAGTAAAGATAACTGATTTGGGAAGGATACAGGCAAAAAAAGCCTCTCTACGTAAATAATCTATTACGAAATATTTTCGTATAATACGAAAAAAAGTTCTAGCATTCTTTTCACACAATTATTTCAATGGAGAACAAGAAATATGAAAAACAATCAAAAATTAAGGCTAAAACGTATGACACTCATACCATTGAAAAACCCTATATCACTGACCTGCAGAAAAATCCTATGAATGTTTCTGAAATTGTATCATTTCTATGGGAAAAGCAAGAATTCCTTCGTAGTCATTACAAGAAAAATAAGTACAAGGATGTCATTTTACCCCTTGTTGTTTTAACTCGTTTAGATATTGAACTAAAACCTACCAAATCTCAAGTCTTGAAGAAAATTGGAGAGCTCAAAAAGAAAAAGATCAAAGTAGGTCCTGCAATGGATTCTGATTTAAACAGAATAGCAAAGAAGAGCTTTAACAACAAATCTGAATTTGAGGATTTGAAAGATGTTCTAGGAGATGATGCAAAAGACATCAAAACTAATCTTGAGGATTACATTGATGGATTTTCTGATAACATCAAAGACGTTTTTGAGAAATTCAAATTCAAAGATTTAATCAAAGATCTTGAAAGTAAAAAAATTCTATGGAAGGCAGTAGAGCACTTTGCAAAATACGAAGACATGTTATCAAAATTAGACAACCATGATATGGGAACAGTTTATGAAGAATTAATCAGAAAAGCAAATGAAGCATCTCATGAGACTGCAGGAGATCACTTTACACCTCGTGATGTAATTAAAACACTAGTTGCAATAACTTTTTCACCAGATATAAAATCAATTCTCAAAGATCCTGATACAATTCGTACAATTTACGACCCAGCTTCTGGAACTGGAGGAATGCTATCTGAATCTGAAAAATTCCTTGCAGACCATGTAAATAAAAATATCAAACTTGGTTTGGTTGGACAAGACATCAATGATGAAGCATATGCTGTTTGTAAATCAGATATGATGATCAGAGGAGTAGACCCACAACACATTCAATTTGGGAATAGTTTAACTGATGAGGATAAATTCCCAGGCTCAAAATTTGATTATATTTTATCTAATCCACCATATGGTAGAGATTGGAAAGATTTTGCAGAAGATATTGAAAAAGAAAGAAAGAAACCAGATAGTAGATATTCTGCAGGACTGCCACGAAGCAGTGACAGTGCAATGCTGTTTTTACAACACATTGTATCTAAAATGTATGATAAAGATTCAGAGAAAACAAGTAGAGTTGCAATTGTCTTTAATGGTTCTCCATTATTTACTGGTGATGCTGGAAGTGGAGAGAGTGACATTAGAAAGTGGTTACTTGAGGATTTAGATTATCTTGAGACAATTATTGCTCTTCCAAAAGATTTGTTTTACAATACTGGAATCACCACATACATCTGGATTTTAACTAATCACAAAAGCAAAGCAAGAAAAGGCAAAGTTCAGCTAATTAATGCAGTTGATTTGTGTACTAGACTACGTAGAGGTCTGTCAAGTAAAAGAAATGAGATTGAAGACTCCCATATTGAGCAGATAAAATCTGAATATGATGCATTTCCTAAAGAATCAAAAATTTCTAAAATCTTTGATACTAACGAATTTGGCTATGCTCAAATTACAGTTAATCGACCTTTGAAAAGAAATTATTCATTTGCACCTGAAAGAATAGAACTAGTAAAAGCACAGTCAACATTTATCAAATTAGCAGAATCAAAAAAGAAAGGATCTGCTAAAGAAAAAGAAGAGGTGGAAGGTAGAAAAAAACAAGAGGAAATAATTTCTGTATTAAAATCTGCAAACAAATCCAAAGTTTACAAAGATTGTAATGATATGGAAAAAGCATTAGAGGAATTATTTGATAAATCTAAAGTTGATATATCTAAAGGAATGCTCAAGGCAATACAAAACGCACTATCTGAACACGATGATACAGCAACTCCATGTGTTAAAGGCAAAAAACCCATCTATGATTCAGACCTTAGAGATACTGAAAAAGTTCCACTAACTGAAGATATTGATGAATACTTCAAGCGTGAAGTATTGCCATTTGTAGATGATGCAGTAATTGATGATGATACTAGAACTAAAATTGGATATGAAATTCCAGTGACTAGAGTATTTTATGAATACAAACCTCTAAGATCTTTAGAAGAAATTGATTCAGAGATAAAAAATCTCCAAAAAGAAATCTCAAAAGACTTGGAGGATTTGATGGATTGAAACAATATTCTCAAATGAAAGATTCTAGAATCAAAGGACTAGGAAAAATTCCATCTAGTTGGACTGAAATACCACTTCAATATCTGGCATCTTCTGAATCAAATGCATTTACCGATGGTCCCTTTGGTTCTAATCTAAAATCAAGTGAATATGTTGATTCAGGAGTACTGTTAATACAATTAAACAATATTGGTGATGGTAAATTTTATCTTAAAAATCCCACCTACATTACAGAAGAAAAGTTTCAATCATTAAGTAAACATAATGCAATTCCAGGAGATGTCGTTGTTTCAAAAATGGCTGATCCTATAGCCCGTGCATGCCTTGTTCCTGATATTGAATCAAAATATTTCATAGTTTCAGATTGTATAAGATTACGAACAAAAGATAATGTTAACAATCAATTTCTTACTTATGCAATAAATAGTCCCTATTTTCGTCAAAGAGCAGCTTCATTTGGGGGAGGTTCTACTAGACAAAGAATTCAATTAACACAACTAAAAAAATTATCCATCATATTACCAGAGAAAGAACAAAAACAAATTATAAATTATTTAGATAAAAAAACAAAGAAAATAGATGATGAAATATTAAAAAATCAAAAACTAATTGAATTATTAAAAGAACAAAAACAATCTGTAATTAATCATGCAGTAACTAAAGGACTAGATGACACAATTACAATGAAAGATTCTGGAATAGATTGGGTTGGAAAAATACCAAAACATTGGAATGTTAAATCTATTCGGTATATTCTCATTCCTGGAAAATTAGGAATTAAAATTGGACCTTTTGGAAGTTCATTAAAACTTAATTCTATGAGTAAATCAGGATTCAAAGTATATGGTCAAGAAAATGTTATAAAACGAGATTTTGATCTAGGTGAACGATTTATTGATAAAAAAAAATTTGATGAGATGATTGTGCATGAAATTGTTCCTAATGATATAATTGTAACAATGATGGGTACAACTGGATTATCACAAGTAGTTCCTAAGAAAATTCAGAAAGGAATAATGGATTCTCACTTAGTAAGAATTAGATCAAATAATCAAATTTGTGATACAAATTTTTTATCTCTTTTGATAAACTCTTCTGATTATGTTAAATTTGAGCTAAAGTTAGAGAGTAAGGGTTCTATCATGGAAGGATTGAATTCTTCAATTCTAAAATCTGTAAAAATTTTATTACCTGAATCAATTAAAGAACAAAAACAAATCACAGATCATTTAGATAAAAAAACAAAAGCAGTTGATTCCCTAATCCTCAAAATAGAATTACAAATCAAACAACTTCAAGAATTCAGAGAATCTTTAATCTCATCAGCAGTTACGGGCAAAATTCAGGTGACAGAGGCATGAATATAACAAAATTATTTTGTATTGTACAAAAAATAACTATTCTAAACAACAGTTTAATCCATAACGAGGTAAAATGGTAGAAAAAAACTTTGAAGATGATATTGTAGAAAGTCTGGAAAAATCAGGTTATGAAGTTAGACTATCTGGTAATTATGACAGCAAAACAGGATTAGACAAAGATGTTCTATTTCGATTCCTAAATAATACACAACCTGATGAGATGGCAGAAATTCTACATGATTTTGGAGAAGACACCAAAGTAAAAATCATAGATACTACAGTCACTCAAATTAATCAAAGAGGGTTAATTGATGTAATTAGAAATGGAATTAAAATAAATGATAAAAAATTAGTATTTTCTTTTAGAAAACCACAATCTCAAAAAAATAAAAAAGCATACGAGTTGTATCAAAAAAACATTTTTACAATAATCAGACAACTACGATTCAGTCAAATTACAACTGAATCAGTTGATCTAGCAATATTTCTAAATGGATTTCCAATTGCTACAGCTGAACTCAAAGATCAATTCTCAAAACAAACAATGGAAGTTGCAGAAAAACAATACATGAAAAGAAATACTGATGAGAGAATATTTCAATTCAAAAATGGAGCAATTGTTCATTTTGCAATAGATTATGACAATATCTCCATGACAACAAAGCTAAAAAACCAAGATACTGTATTTCGTCCATTTAACAAGCCAAACATTGAAGATAAAAAATCATATCCAACATCATATCTCTGGAAAGAAATCTGGGATAAAGATAACCTTCTAAACATAATTCAGAACTTTGTACATCTTCAAATAGTATATGATCCTGATGATCCAAGTAAAATAAAAGATGAATTTTTAATTTTTCCAAGATACCATCAATGGGATGCAGTAAACAAAATTATTCTAGACACAAAAGAGAAAGGCTCTGGAAATAGATACCTTGTAGAGCACTCTACTGGAAGTGGTAAGAGTTTCTCTATTGCTTGGCTTGCATATGCATTACACTCAGTACGAGACTATGATGGCAATTCAATCTTTGATGGAGTAGTTGTAATTTCAGATAGAAAAATAATTGTGGATCAACTTCGTGATGAAATCAAACAGTTTGAAGATACTGATGGACTAGTACCTGAAATCAAAGATTCAAACGAATTAGGCACAGAATTGGAGCATTCAAGCAAGATTCTAGTTAGTACACAACAGAAATTCTTTGATGTCAAAGACAGAATTGAGAAGCTAGGTGGGAAACACTACGCAGTAATTGTTGATGAAGCTCAAAGCTCTCAAGGTGGAGATGCATCACAAAAAGTAATGGATGCATTAGTTGACTTGGATGAGTTTGGCAAAAAAATTGCTACTGCAAAGCAAAACATTAGTTATTTTGCATTCAGTGGAACCCCTAAAGACAAAACCTTGGCAATATTTGGAACAGAATTATCAGATGGTACAAAGGTTCCTTTCCATAAATATACAATGAAACAAGCTATTGATGAAGGATACATTCTAGATGTACTCAAAAACTATACTACAATTAAAAGAATTTTTGATGTAATCCAAAAGGGTAGTGAAAAACAAGTTGACACTAAAAAAGCATTTAGGCAAATAATGCAGTTAGTCAATGAGGATCCAAAAAATATCTCAAAAAAATCTTATTTCATTATTGAGCATTTTAAAAATTACACAATGAATCAGATTGGTGAAAAAGCAAAAGCAATGTTGGTAACTGAAAAGCGAAAGCAGGCAGTACAATACAAACTAGCACTAGATGATTATATTGCACATCTAGGATTACCAATTAAAACACTAGTTGCATTCTCAGGAACTGTGACTATAGATGGAGTTGATTACACTGAAAATTCACTTAACAATCCAAAAAGAGAAAAAGAGTTTGATATTGCTAAACAGTTTGGAAAAGAAGAATACAGAATTTTGATTGTAGCTGACAAGTTCCGAGTAGGATTTAATCAACCAAACTTGCATACAATGTATGTTGATAAAACACTACGTAACGTAAATGCAGTACAAACACTATCTAGACTAAACAGAACCAAAAAAGGAAAAGATGCTGTATGTGTAGTTGATTTTGTAAACTCTGCTGAAGAAATCAAGGAAGCATATTCAAAATATTATGTTGGAGTAATTCTATCTGACGAAATTGATTCAAAATTACTATACAAATTATACCAACAAGTGATGGACTATGGAGTAATTTTAGATGATGATATAGAATCCTACTGGGATCTGATTCATCCATCATCTGGAATTCCTGCAATAAATGAAGAACTAGTTGGGGCCACAGCAGATGCCGTTCATAGATTCCTAGAATTAGATGAGGAGACCAGAGGTAAATTCAAGCAATTTTTAGTAAAATTTGTTGAAAATTACGCCTATCTGGTACAGGTAAATGACTATGAGACTGAAAATCTAGAAAAACTGCATAGATTTGGCAGAAAACTTCTCACAAGACTACCTGATCCAGGAAAAATCATCCCACTACCTCTCAAAGATGATGTTGCAGTAAGGTATATCGATCTTAAAGAGACATTTCATGGTTCCATTCCCCTAGAAGACAAGCCAGGAATTTTAGGAAAACCAATAACTGTTGGGACTCAAAAAAGACCAAACATTATTGGTTCATTATCTGAAGTAATTTTAAAAATAAATGAAAAATATTCAAACACTGTACGAACTGTTGCAGAAACTGCATGCATTGAGAAATTTGTAAGGACTTTGGTATTAGACAATCACATAATTTCTGAATTTAAAAAATCAGGAAACACTAGACAAGCCATTTTACAGTTTGGAAATTATCGTTCATCATTTGATATTAAACTCGATGAGATGGAATCATACAATCCTGAATTGTTTGTATCAATCAAAAACGATCTTGATTGGAAAGAACAGATAGTACAAGAATCTTCAAAAATAATTGATGAACAGATCAAAGCAAGGGGTGAAATTGAACTCCCAAGCATTACAAATGATATTGCAGAAAACAAAGACTCTTACAGAAAAGCATTAGAATCTTGTAAAGACTATTTGTGGTTTGAGGAAAAACATCTTGCAGCTGATAAAGTAGAATTTTTAGAAGAAATTATGAAGGGGTGTATAGTTACTGAGATTAGAATTTTAGGCTCTGCAATTTTTAATGATAAGATAAATGAAGAATTTTATACTAAAATCAAAGAATTACGAGACAAACTAGATGCATTAAAAATTAAACTAGAAGTAAAAATTGCAATTACAAAAAGTTTACACAAAAAATTTCATGACCGCTATGCTATTGGATCAAATAATCTATGGACTGTACCACCAATAAGTGCAGTATTAGAGGGAAGTTCTGCTACTTTTAATCAACATGTTGCAGGAAGTTCTACCTATGAGCAGGATTCAAAGGCATATGATGAGTGGTGGAATGATTCAGATGCAATTGATGTTTTCACAGATTGGGAAAAAATAAAACCAGTTGCAGAATCATTTTCAAAATTCGGGGGAAAACCACAAAAATACAATTGTGTTGAATGTGGAAAAGAGTTTACACGTAATTTCAAACTATCAAATCCCTTATGTGATGAGCATTTCAAACCTGGAGGAAGAAAATGACTCTCCAAAAATATCCAAAAATGAAAGATTCTGGAGTGGAATGGATAGGAGAAATTCCTGAATCCTGGAATGTAGCACCATTGAAGTTTATAGGAAAATTAAATTCGGGAGGAACTCCCTCTACAGGTAATTCTGAATACTGGGATAACGGAACAATCCCATGGATTTCTTCAGGTGAAGTAAATAACAATAGTATTACAAAATGTATAAAGAAAATAACAAAGTTGGGATTAATTGAAAGTTCAGCAAAATTATTTCCCAAAGAGAGTGTTTTAATTGCAATTACTGGAGAAGGGGCTACTAGAGGACGAACTTCTATATTGAAAATTGAAGCCACTACAAATCAGTCTGTAGTAGGAATTGTATCCAATCAAAAAAAACATTATAGTCATTTTATTTGGTATTATCTTCAAAGTCAATATTCACATTTAAGAAATAGTAGCCATGGTAGTGTACAATCAGGTCTAAATTTAGATATTTTAAGGAATTATCCTATTTCTTTACAAAAAATATTGGAACAAAAACAAATCGTTAATTTTCTTGATGGAAAAACAAAAATAATTGATCAGGAAATCTCTAAAAGTAAAAAATTAATTGAATTAATCAAAGAAAAAAGACAATCTCTTATCAACCATGTGGTTACTAAAGGGCTTGATGATTCAGTTCCGATGAAAGATTCTGGAATAGATTGGGTTGGAGATATTCCAGAAGATTGGAAAGTATCAAAGATCAAATTTGTATCTGATGTAACTGGTAGAATAGGGTATAGAGGTTACACAATAAATGATATTGTCTCTGAAGGAGAAGGTGCAATTACACTTAGTCCATCAAATATCATTGATGATAAATTCAACATGAATAAAAAAACCTACTTGACTTGGAAGAAATATGAAGAATCTCCTGAAATTCAGATTTTTGAGAATAATATTTTACTAGTTAAGACTGGTTCTACTATCGGAAAGGTGTGTATGGTACCAGATTACAGAGAAAAAATGACCATCAACCCCCAATTGGTTGTATTAAAACCATTTAAAATTACTCCAAAATTTCTATTATTTTTTATGACTTCAAATAAATACAAAGATCAAATTTATAGTTCAATAGTTGGCGGATCAACCCCTACTATATCACAACAAGAAATTTTGAATCATTATATCCTATTTCCACCTAGAACTGAACAAAATCATATTATTTCTTACATAGATAAACAAACTATTCAGATGGATAAATTAATCTCCAAAGTAGAATCACAAATCTCAAAATTACAAGAATTCAGAGAATCTTTAATCTTATCGGCTGTAACTGGAAAAATTTGTGTGACTAACTAAATCTAGGTATAAAATCATAGATACTATACGAAATAATCTCGTATAATACGAAAAAAACCTCAATGATTCTTATCACACAATTAATTCATGAAACAAACAGTTTCGACACAAATGGATGACGGCCATATCGTCAATGAAGGAAAAAGTCTTTCAAGTTATGATGATTTTGTATTTCATGACTTGGAGCAAAGTTTTGTCTTTCAAAACCAATCCCTAGACGCACATTACAACCATGTAATGTCTAGTCTTGGGAATTCCTACAAGGGAGTAAACAAGTATATTTATGGAAACACAATAGGTGCAATCAAAACTATTGTTAACTGTAAAAAAACACATGCTAGACGTACTGAGAATTGTAAAGAAGCAATTGCATTCTTACATCAAGACATGCAATTGGCCACCAATTCAATACAGATGATAATGCTACTCTTTGGAGTAAAACTATCAACAAGACAAATCCTCAGAGACTCTGAACAAATACTCTCAGAAAGAGAACCTAACTGGATCTCAAATTTAGGAGGTAGATACTAAGATGCATGATCAATTAAGAAAAACATTACCAAAGCGTCTTGATATTGCAAATTTAGAGCATGAAATCAATAGAATGGAGGCAGACTTGGATTACCATAGAAATAAAGCCAAAATATTTGAAGAGACATTGTTAGAACAACAATACATTCTATCAAAACTGCAGAAAAAATACTATCATAGTGATGAAGAGGGTTTAGATTGTTCAGAGTAAATGACTGGATGACAGTACATCACTGCAAATCATGTAATCAAAAAGCATTGGTAAGATCAAATCATAAACTATGCAACAGTTGTAGGAGAAAACAAAATGAGTAAAGTATGTCCTAAATGTAACAGTGAAGATACTAGTATCTTTTTGATTGCACCAAATGTATTTCAGATTAAACAAGAATCAAAACCAATCTTTTGTTGGTATTGTGAAAATTGCAGGAATGAGTGGCAATGAGATGTAAAATCTGTGAAATTCCTCACAAGAACACGTCTATGCATGGAATTTGGGCTGAATTTAGGGTTTGTAGAGGATGTTCCTTCATTTTGGATGTATTTTCATGGAATGGAGCAAATCTGAGTACGTATTGGGAGGGTGAATTTTGAAGTGTTTAATTACGATTTGTGGAATACAAATGATGAAAGTATGAGTAAAAGATTTGCAAGGTTTCAACCACATAAAATTGCTAAATTAAAGGAAGACGTTGATCCGACATATTTTGATACACAATTAAATGAACTCTATAAACAAATTGATGAATTTGAAAATATTGAATCTAAAGAAGTAATTCAGTCTTTAAAAAATTTCATTGTAATAAATCTAGTAACAGTTATGGAAGATACAATAAAACGTGAATTGAAATTTGAAATTGATGTAGAACAAATTGAATTGAAGAATATTTTTGATCAAAATGAACTTCGAATTAGGTTAACTGATCTTGATATTATAAAAACAAATGAAATTACAAAGGGAATGATTGTAGCTTCAAATTTTAATTTTCAAAATCTAAATGAATTTGATAGGATTTTTTCGAAAGCGTATAAAGTTGATTTTCTTGAAACATTTTTAGAATTATTAAAATTACCTCTTAATATTGAGAGAGATGAATCTCAAAGATATTATGAGCAGCGAATGGGCATATTGAAAAGGTGGGAAAAATTAAAAGAGATTCCATATGAACGACATAGAATAATTCATAACTTAAATCAGAATATAGAATTAGATAAAGAAGAATTACATGATTTAGTAGATGTAGTACATAATTTTCTTGCTAAATTTTTATTTTTTACTTATGTTTTAAACATGATTGATAATGTTAATTTTGCACCTAAAGATGTGAAAAAACATTTAGAAGAAGAATTTGGAAATAAATTTGAAGTTTTAGAAGAAATCGTAAATAGACAAAGAAGAAAATTTAGGAATTAAGTCTGGTTTTTGTGCGTAATTTCTTTAATTCTTCTTCTAGTTTTTTGATATAATGTATTGCAACAACATAATTTGCAAATGTAGCACCAAACATGTTCATAAATGTATATGATGAATTCAAACTGTCTTTAGGAAATAATGGATCGTTTTCCTGAGCCAGTCTACGTGAATCATCAATGTCTTTACTCCATTTTTTAAAATCTTGCTTTAATTGTAATACAGATTTTTTATTTGGTTTTTCATCTAACCATTTTTTAAGACGTGCTTCACGTTGACGAAGAATTTGAATTATCTCTTCTCTAGTAATCATTTCAAAAACTCTGGAACTTGAAGACTGTTATCTCTTGATTGTAGTTTAAACTCGTTGAACTTTGCTTCTAATTCTGCATATTTTATGGATAATGTTTTGAGATTCTTATCTACTTGTTTGAAGTCAGAGATTGTAAGATGTGGTTCTGCTTGCAAGTACATCTCTTTTCTTTTTTCATCAGATAGTTGATAGTAAGTATCCATGTAGAAACCATGACCCATTAGTTCTTCTGCAAAATCTCTTCCACAGACATTTCCTACTGTAGTACGAAAATATTTTCTAAATGCATGAAAATGTACTACCTTTCTACCATTCTTGTTATTTGAGTTGATTTCAGAATTTTTGTCAAGGTGATATCTGAGGCTATTGTGTAGTAAACTTTCTGCATGTAGATGAGGAGGTTGTTTAGGATTTGATTTACGTTTTAGATTTTTTATCTTTGATATTCTCCCAAAAATTTTGATGTTTTTTAGTTGAACATTATCGCTAGTTTCATCCCATCCAAAATATCGTTTTAGATATTCTTTTAGTGAATTTGTGGCCTCAGTAGTAAGGTATGTTTGTCGTTCAGTTCTAGTTTTTGTAGTTTCTGCTCTTAGTGAAATAGTTGTAGGAGTAGTTGAAAAATCAATATCACCTAATTCCAATTGAACTAGTTCACCTAGTCTCATTCCACTAGATGAAAGAACTAGAACAATTGTTTGTAACCTAGGTGAGAAACTCCGTTGTAATTTTACAATTAATTCTCTAGTTACTGGTTCTTCTCTTTGTCGAATTATTTTAGGGATACGAACCATTTGCTTGTAATCCTCAGAATTGATTTTTAATCCCAAGTTTCTAAGGTAGCCTTTAACTGCAGGCATTCTACTTGTAATTGATTTTGCAGTGTATCCTTTAGAATCTAAAAAGACAACAAACTCATTTAGAATTTTGTAAATATCAAGTGATTCACCGTTTACTTTTTCAATTAACTCAAATTCATCAATACAGTATTTTTCTGACAAAAATTCTCTAAATCCAGTTTTCTTACTGTTTGTAATTGCTAAACGATACGAGCTTACAGTACTATGACTGTGAGATATGATAAACAAGGATGCCAAGTAATCATCTAATGATTTATCTAAAACTTTAAGAGACATAGACCATATTATTACACATCATATATAATAGTTATAATTTATATGATATATATCTTGTATATAGAGTGGTTTCTATCAAGACTGAGATTTGGGTATTTTACTCAAGGCTAATTTTACTAATAATAGCCATGTAACTGCTATTGGGACATAGTATGTAGCTATTCTCCATCCAATAACTGCATCCCAAGCCACAACTCCTTCTGAAATCTCAAATGCAAAAGGATCTAAGTTATTGATATATGCAACAATTCCAAATTCTGCAAGACCTGATCCGCCTATGGTGATTGGTAAGTTGCCAATTGCGTTTGCACCCATTACTGCCATAATTGAATCAAATGCATTAATTACAAATCCAGTTCCCATTGCAATAATCATAAATGAAATTCCATAAAATGACCAAGATGCTAAAGAAAATAGAAATGAAATACCGAATATTTTTTTAGATTCAGAAGTTTTTAGATTTTCTCTACTCATAGTACATACTTCTTCCATCCAAATGTTTGTTTTATCTATGGCTTTGGCACCTTTTTCCTTTCCAAATCTTTTTGCAAGATTTTCTAATACTTTAGGAACTTGGAATGTATGTTTTGAAGAAAGGAAGAACATAACCATCCACAAAGATGTAATTACAATACTAGTTGCTAGAATCACAGCTGCTACAACGTATGCACCATTGAGTAAAGCAATGATTCCTGCCATTATAGATAGCAAACCTGCTGCAAATACTTCAGTGACAATATCCATGATTGCAATCCATGCTGATTTTGCAGGTTTCGCACCTTTTTTGTGTAAATAATAAATTACAACAAATTCTGCCCCAACAAACATTGGAGTTGTAAATTTGATAAATTCACTTCCAACTCTAACTCCAACTAATTTAAAAAATGAATCAAAATTTCCAAGATATTTTCGTGTGATGTATGCAAATTTTATTCCTTGAAGACCTAATTTTATCATCATGGCTATAATTGCTCCAGCAAATGGAAATATTCCAATGGCCAAAACATCTTCAATTTGAATATCAAATTGGATGGCAATGATGAAAATCGGAATTAATGTGACAGGGATAGCCACTAGTCTCCAGTTCATTTGATAATTTTTTTGAGGAATCAAATATGAAAGTTGAGAAAATTTTCAGTCAGGAAAAATTTGTGCCTGAAATTAGGCATGAAAATTTGAGTTAATTTGTGGATTGAGTTTGATTTTTCAATTCTTTCTTAATTTCTTCAAAGAGATTATTCAAAGTATCAAAATCTGAAAGGTTTCTATTTCTAAGTAATTTTTCTACCAAGTCTTTCAGATAAGCTTCTTTTTCAAAAATATTTTGATTCATAAATTAAACAAAAATTCATCCATTAAACATAAAGTGGAATTTTTCTAGAGAATTGATTACCAATTTGGAAATTCAAAAACAAGCTAGTTTGAAATATAAGCAAATAAAGAACTAGACGGATTGAAAACAATTTTCGTTTCAGGTACTGCAGGTTCTGGAAAATCATTACTATCGTCAAAGCTTTTAGAGTATTATACAAAAAATGGAGCCTTTGCTGCTGTGATGAATTTAGATCCAGGAGTTGAGAATTTAGCATATACTTGTGATATTGATGTTAGAGATTATGTTGATTATGTATCAATTATGCAACAATATGATTTAGGTCCAAACGGAGCAATGGTAATGGCAAATGATTTGATTGCATCAAAGATTGATGATATCCAAAATGACATAGATAAAGTAAATCCAGATTACCTTATAGTTGATACACCTGGTCAAATCGAATTATTTGCATATCGATCTAGCGGCCGATTCATTATAGAAAATATTACATCTGATGAAAAAACAAGTATTTTTCTTTTTGATGGAGCACTAATTAATACTCCAGTAAATTTTGTTTCAATTGCATTACTTGCAACATCAATTAGATTGAGATTAAATTTGCCTACGATTAATGTTCTAACTAAATCAGATCTTATTAGTGATAAATTAAAAGAGATTTTGCAATGGTCTACAAATCTGAAGAGTTTAGAAAGTGCAATAGCCAAAGATACAGATGGTGATACGTATGCCTTAACTACAAATATTTTAAGAGGACTAAATTTGGGAGGATTTGCGCAGGGATTAATTCCAATTTCTAATGTAACTGGAGATGGTTTTGTAAATCTAGAGGGAGCTATGAGCAGAATTCTTAATTTGGGTGAAGAGGTAGAGGATTAGATGGTTAGCAAAGTTACGATAAAGGCGCCTTCTTCAACTGCAAATCTTGGTCCAGGTTTTGATGTATTTGGATTAGCAATAGATGCATTTTATGATACAATCACACTCAGAAAAATAAAAAATGGAATCAAAATCGTTACAGATGATAATATTCCCACAGATCCTGAAAAAAATACTGCAGGATTAGTTGTAAAGAATATGAAAAATAAATTTAAAATCAAAGACGGAGTAGAAATTAAAATCAAAAAAGGAATACCTGCAGGTTTTGGAATGGGAAGTAGTGCAGCTTCAGCTGCTGCAACTGCAGTGGCATTTGATAAGTTATTTGGACTAAAACTTGATGGGAATTCTTTGGTAGAATTTGCAGGTTCTGGAGAAAAAGCTAGTGCAGGAACAGTTCACTATGATAATGTAGCAGCTTCTGTTTTAGGTGGTTTTGTGATTGTTAAAACAAATCCTTTGAATGTAATTAGAATTGAACCTCCAACTAATCTTAGAATGTGTGTTGCAGTTCCAACAATTAATGTTCCAAAGAAAAAGACCAAGGTATCAAGAGGAGTAATTCCAAAAAAAGTCAAATTAGTAGATAGTATTTTGAACTTATCAAATGCTTCAACAATTGTAGCAGGGTTTATGAAAAAAGATCCTGAATTGATTGGAAATTCAATTAAAGATATCATAGTAGAACCTGCTAGACAACATATGATCCCAGGCTTTTCCAAAGTCAAGGAAAATGCTATAAAAGCTGGTGCATTAGGAGTGACCATTAGTGGGGCAGGACCTTCAGTTATTGCATTCTCAAAAAATTCAGCAAATCTAAAAAAAATTAGTTTAGCAATGTCTAAGGGATTTGAATCTGCAAACACAAAATGTCAAACTATAATTTGTAAACCTAGTAAGGGTGCAGCAGATAAAAGAAAATAGTGAAAAATATGAAAAAAGCAGTTATTGTGTTTAGTGGAGGGGTTGATTCTGTATGTGCAGTTTCATATTTGAAATCAAAGTATGAATTGTATGGAATAACATTTTCCTATGGACAAAAAGCAAATAGTGAGATTACAGCTGCAAAATCCTTTGCAAAGAAACTGGGGTTAAAACAACATAAGATTATTGACATTGGTTTTATGAAAGAATTGTATGGGAATTCTAATGTTTTAACAAGTTCAAAGAGAAAAATACCAAGTGAATTTGAATATTCAATTGTTGTACCAATTAGAAATGCAGTATTTCTATCGATTGCTTCAGCATGGGCCTTTACACTTAATGCATCTTTAGTAGCATATGGTGCTCATATGGGAGACAAACATTATCCAGATTGTAGACCAAGTTTTGCAAAAAAACTAGAAGCTGCCTTTAATGAAGGTGAAATTGATGGAATTAAATCAAAACTTAGAAAAAATATTGAAATTTGGTCACCATATAAAATGAAATTATCAAAAAGTGATTTATTAAAATCTGGAATCAAAGTTTTAGGTGATTCAATATTCAAAACATGGAGTTGTTACTCAAATAAAAAATATCATTGTGGTGTTTGTGAATCATGCAATAATAGAAAAATTGCTTTTGAAAAATCAGGAATTATAGATAAAACAAAATATCTAAAATAATTTTAATAGCTGTTTCTAAGAATTTTCTTTTTTAGAATGAATCCTCTAATTCCAATATACCAAATTAGAAATATTCCACCTACAATTCCCATAAACACATAGTTTTGTACATCTGGTGCAAGTTCTTCAATAGAATCAGTAATCTCTCTAGATATCAACATGGATAATGCAAGTACAATAATACATTCAATAGCATACCATGTCCAGTTTGGCCAGGATTCTTTTGGAATGTGAACATACGGATTTGCACCCATGTTTGTGATCAAAAATATTGATTATTTAATTTTTCAGTATTCTCTATAAAGAGAGATTTGAGCCACGCTGTCTAATTAATGACATTATTCCTGCTTTTTCTTCTTTATTCTCATAAATTCCCCTAAAAGCTGAAGAAGATAGTTTTGCATCATTTTTGACACCACGCATTTTCATACAAAGATGTTCAGCATCTGCTAAAACAACAACTCCTTTTACCCCTTGAGAATGAAGTTCATCAGCAATGTTTTTGGTTAAGCGTTCTTGAATTTGAAGTCTTTTTGAATATTTTTCAACCAATCTTACAAGTTTTGAAATACCGAAAACTCTACCGTTTGGAGAGTAAGCAATGTGAATTTTACCGAAAAATGGTAACATATGATGTTCACACATTGAATAAAATTGAATATCTCTAGCGATTACTACATCAGAATCTTCTGAAAATTGTACTGATAATTCTGAATCAGAGTCGTATCCTCCAAAGATTTCTTTGTACATATTTGCAATTCTTTCAGGAGTTTCTCGTAAACCCTCTCGAGTAGGATCTTCTCCAACTTCAATAATTAATTCTCTAACAAGTTTTTTTACACGTTCTTGGTCCATTTAATGATCTCACAGAATTTTTCTAGTATTTGAACCTAATCTGATATTCAGGCAGGTGCTAATTTTATGGAGCTCCTATGAATTTGTGTAATTGAGGTACAACCTTAACGTCAATGTAATGAGGATAAACTAAATCATATAATTCCAATAACAGTTCTAATGAAGGTTCAGAAATTCCATATGTCGGTTGGATGATAAATCCGTCAATATCATCTTTAGATACAATACTAAAAATTTCATTTACTAAATTTGCAAATTCATTAGATTGTGTTTTTGAACTTACTACAATTTTGATGTATGTTGTTTTCTTTGATTTTATAGATGATTCTAAACATTTCATTGTATGACTGATTAATTTTTCATAGTGTTTTGAATCAACAAAATCTGAATCTTTTGTTTTAAATTCTATCTTGACAATATCAATAAAAGGTAAAACATGATTAAATCTATCAATATCAAAACATGAGGATTCAAGATATGTAGGAATTTTCTTTTCTTGAATATGTTTTGCTAATAATGCAACTGCTTCATGTTGAATAAGGGGATCTCCTCCTGTAAAATTTACTTTGTAAGTTTGATTTTTTAAATTAGAATCAATTAGTTGTTTTGCATCATCAATTGAATATTCTGTTCCAGAATCAAGTGGAAGAGATTCTTTTGTATCACAATAAAAACATGTGAATGGACATCCTGCTAATCTTACAAACAATGTCTTAGTTCCATAGAGAATTCCTTCGCCTTCTACTGATGTGAATATTTCAAATAATCTGACTTTCAAGTAATAATTGTAAATTTTTTCATTATTTATTCAATGAGTTTCTAATGCATTACTGGTTCCTTTGAATAGAATAATCCCGTGATGAAGAATATCACACCTAAGATTCCAATTGAACTTCCTACTAATTCTATTTGATTTTGCAGATCATTTTCAATTGGTGCCCATAACCATGCCATTAAAGCACCAACAATTATCATAGGAATTCCTACGCCAACGGTAATTGCTTTAGAGGCCATGCTCACTGCTGATTAGAAAATGTATATGAATTTTATGATAACCTATCAAGTAGAATTTTTAATTGCTGACAGTTGTTTTGCCAAATCTCTCAAAAGTTCATTAGCGGTTTCAAATTCACCATTATTCAAATTTTCTTTGATATTTTGAAGAGTTTCTTTTGCATCTGAAATATCAGTTGGATCTACACCATCTACCTGAGATAGTCTAGATAATGTTTTTTCAACTTGTAATATTCTAGATTCTAGTCTATCATATTTAGTTAGATCAAACTGATCCTTTAGAGACATTATATTTCTAATCTCTTCAACAATTTGTCGTGGATCATCTGTTGAAGATAGTTTTTCTCGTGCAGATTCCAATCTTTCAATAATATCATTAGAAACGCCTTGTTTTTTGGCATTTTCAATTAATCTATCTAATTGTTCCAAATATTTTTGAGCATATACTTTTGCTCGTTGGGATTCTTGCTTTGCTGCGTTTTCACGTAGATCTTTGTTAATATCAACTATGGTTTCTTTAATTTCATGGATAGTGTTTATGGCTTGAGTAAATTTACCATCGCTTATTTGTTGTTGTGCTTGTTTGAATAATTTGTCTAAATCTGAAAAGTCAATTGGAGTATCATATTTTTTTGCAATTGTCTTTAGACTGTTTACATAGACTTGTAATCTTTGAAGATCATTTGATGGATCTTTAGCAGTATCTCTAACGGAAGATAATTCAGTTTTTGGTGCAACATCAGATACAGTATTTGAAGATGTCAGATGACTAGAAATTTCTTTGAAGATTTTCATGGCTGAAAGGAAATGTTCCTTTGCAGAGCTAATATTATCACTTCTAAGTGCTTTTTCTAAGGAATCTACTTGTTGTGTCCCTTCTTCAAATAATCTCTTGATTTTTTCAGATGAATCAACGGAGATTTGTTTGTCTATTTGTTCCTGTGCACGTTTTGCAATCTTAAGTAGAATTGTAGGATCTTCTGCAGCAGAAGCATTACTAGTCATGCCTCCTAGAGCCATACTTGTAACTAGAATCAATAAAATGGCAGTTGTGATAGTTTTCATTGTTCATTCTCCAAGTCTTTCTTGATTTTTACTAGATTCTGTTGATCTTTTTTAGAGATTTCTATTACTCCTTGTCTTTCTAAACGTTTTACTGCTCTCCACATTGTAGTTCTAGGTTGTAAGAATTTTTTTCTTAAATCACTTTCCAAAGCTTCTCCACCATTTGCAGAAATGAATTTAATAATTTCTTTATCATCTTCGCGCATTTCAGGTCTTAAATTAAAAATATTTTCAGTGTCACTTGTAGTATTATTGGTAGATTCTGTAATCACTTCATTTTGAATATGTGGTGAAGATCTTGTTTGATTTCGTTTGATAATAATCACTGCTCCAACAATTGCTGCGGCAACAGGTGCACCAATTAGAGCATATGTTAGAACATCATTGTTGGATTGTGGTGGTGTTGTTGGTGGTGTTGTTGGTGGTGTTGTTGTGGTTCCAAAAATATAATTAATTTCTGATAAACCTGGAGTTAAATCTAATTTTGTTTGATCGTTTACTAAATCCATATTTGATGGAAGTGCATCCATTCCAACAATTATAGAATTAGAAGGCATCAGTACAGAATAATCAGTTGGAGCATCTAGAGTAAAAGTCCAAACTCTTCCTTCCTTGGAAATTAAATCATGAATATCATAATCAACTGAAATCGATGAAGAACCAAAAGTATCAATAATTGCAGTATCATCTATTATTTCACTAGATAGCAAAAAGCCATTTTCACCTACAGCGACAAAATTATCAATTGATGGACCAAACAAATTTACTTCAAAATCTGGATCTAATGGATCTACATCTATTTGAGTAGAAATGTGTGCTGAACCGTCGGAATAAAGGGTTAGATCAAGCATACGAGTAGAACTGAATGAGGTCTGAAGAGGCATCGTTAATGCAACAACCATTAAGCCAGCAATTATCAAAGGTGCCTTAACCATTGTTTCGAGGATACCCTCAGTCCTTACAAAAAGCATTCCATCTTCTCGAAGAGACTCTTTCCTATGAATTGGTACGATTTCTGGATACATTGGCTCAATACCTTAGATTCATGCTTTCGACTAGTCCCTGAAATCTCTTGAACTCCTGGAAAAACTGAAGTCCTTTTTCAGTTATCAAAAAGACTCTATTTCGGTCATTTTTGACGGATTCGACTAAGCCTGCTTCTACCAGTTTCTCACATTTGTCTAGTACTGCATAGTGAGATAGGTTGGCTTTGCGAGAGATTGCAGATACAATGACTCCACCACGACCGCCATCAGCGGTAACGTCTAAGATATCACCCATTATGCCCATTTCGGACCTGTATTGTTGTTTTGACATGCTCTAGTATACAACAATGTAGTTTATGAGGAACATTTTGAAACTTCATAGCGGAACGCAAAGCGGAACAGCAATTTCACCAAAAAAAATGTGTGATTTTTGATGATTTTGAAAATATAAAGAAATTATGGAAAGAAATTACGCCTAAGAATTTTTTTGAAAAAAGTTAATTTTTAGGAAAAATCTCTTTTTCAAAAAATTAGATGAAAAAGGGAGAAATTTTTCTGATTTTAGAGAATTTTGATTGAATTTAGTATATAAGGAACAGGATAATTCCTAACCGTTCCTAATCTATCTTGTTGGCATGTCTTTTTTCATGGTTAAATCCCAGATTAGAACAATTGAAGCAATATTCATCCTCTTGATGCTTGGTGCTTCACACCTGTCTGTGACTTATTCATTTGCTGAAAATGCAGTAAATCAAGAAGAAAACGGAGAACTCAGAGCAATTCTTACAGAAAGAGTAGTTGATGGCAAGTTAGAAGTGCATAGATATGCATTACCTGATGATGTATCAAAAGCAGACTTACATAGAATGCTATTATTTGAGGGTCAAATGTCTTGGGCATTCGTCAATTACAAGGCATATGATGCAGGAATTGTGCTCTTTGATGGAAAGGCAACTAAGATAGGTGAAAATCTTTGGGAGATTTCAATAGAGCAAGATGTCTCAGGTGAGGAACTAATCTATCAAGTAGTATTTTCTGGAACAATAGCAGAAACAGATGAAGAGGAATTTGTAATTTCATTGATGAATTCTTTAAAAAATCATGAAATTGGTCAAAATCTCAAATCGTTACAAATTGGAGAAATGAACACAAATTCAGAAAAATCAATTAATTCTAGCCAAGAATTCAAAAATTCAATATCGGTGATATAATCACCATTTTTTCTTTAATGGACTAAAAATCATTCACAAGGTCAGCTTTGAGATGCAATGTAACTTTTTATTCCCATTTTGAAAAGTAAATCATAAAATGTTTGACAAATTCAAAAATGAAGAGGGAGGAGAGATGATAGAAGAAAGATCGGATAATTCTAGTACAGAAGAATCCAATTTTGCAAGTGAATCTTCAAGTCAAATTGGAATTGGAGAATTAATGGGTAAACGAGCAAAATTGGAAGAAGCAATAGATTATGTTGGTTTAATGATTAAAAACCTCAAAGATAAGAGAACTCTTCTAGAGAAAGACATTGAAGAAGAGTCAGTTGACATTAAGAATCTTAAAGAAAAACTTCAAAAAGTTAGCGAGTACATAGATGAAGAAAATAGAGGAATTGAAGAACTTGCTAAAAAGAGACAACAGGTTGAAAATGAAGCAGATGAGGTAGGCTCAATTATCAATTCATTAAGAGAAAAACTATCTGGAGTAGATAGAATTATTGATGATGAAGGTAGTAGAGTTAAAAAAATTAAAGAATCTAGAGATTCAATAAATGAATAAAATTTTCTTATTATAGAAACTTGTTTGCTGAAGCTTCTTGTGTATCAGTAGGGACTGAGGGGAACATTTGACCTGCAGAACTTTCAGCAACAGCTGCTGCTTCTTTTAAGATACTTTCTGATTCTGCATTTGTTGTTTCATCCATTCCAAATGCTGCATCACCTGAGAAACTTTCTGTCATAAAACCACCAAGCATTTCTGCCATTTGACCAATTTCTTGTTCAGCTCCTGGCATAATTTTACCAAGAGATGATTTTAGATTCTTCATTAATCCCATTGTTGGCATTATTGCCACTACAGTATCTCCAAGATCACTGCATGTTGTTAATCGTAATTCAATTTGTTCTAATGCGATTCTAGCACCACTCAAGATTTTTGTAACTTTTCTTACTTCTGCTAGTTCATTTCCAAGAACTTTGGCTGTTTGAGTATCATGTTTTTGAGTTGCCTCAACTATTCTTTGGAATAGTTTTCCATCTCGTTCTTGTAAATTTGTTAACATTGTATCTAATTTTTTAATTTGAATTTGTAATTTTTTAATGCCTTCCTGAACTCGAGGCTTTAAAGCACCTTTTGGCTTGATTGTATCGTTGATTTTCTCGCCAATACTAGGTTTAGGCTGACTGGACCATTTATCAGACAAATTAGGCATGGTTTTGATTTTAGAATATGTACTTAATTTCCGGTGTAAAAAATGGTTCACAGGACATAAATTATTACTAGCTAAAAACAAACATTTCAAAAATCACTAACAATCAAACAGAAATCAAAATAAGAAAATATATCAAAATTTGAAATAGCGTATTAAATATAAAAAATTAGAAAGTTTCATTAGAATTCATTGTTTTAACTATACCATCACGTTTTTTGTATTCAAGTTGTAAGTTATGCTCAAGTCGTTTAATAGTTTCTAAATGTGTTTGAGGATTTTTGGGGTTTTTTAATTCAGATTTTTTATGTTCTTCTAGTTTTTTGATTCTTTCGTTATTGACTAAAAGTTCTCTATCAAGTAAATCAAGTTGAATTTTACAGTTTTGGCAAATTAACTTTCTAGTTGTTTCTATTTCAAAAATTGAGTTACATCGTTTACAATTAAAATCCATTTACTAATTTTTTATAATTTTATCAACTTAAGCTTATTGATATAATTTGAAATTTACTTTTATAATGGAACTAGGTGCATATTTCATTGAATAAAAAAATCATTATTATTCCAATAGCATTCATTTTAGTAATTAGTATAGTTAGTTTGTCGTCTGAAGAATCTAGTAGCAAAAATAAAGTGCAGTTTCACATTACACTTGCAGATCCTAATCTTTATGTTAATGGAATATATTCTGAAAAATTTACTTTTGAAAAAGGTGAATATTTTTTTAGATTTGTTCCAAATGGGAGCAGCCCAAAGATTTTATCAATTATAATAAGTGGAAATTCATTTGATTATTCAGAAAATTTTGAGCTGATTGGCACATCCCATCAAACTGGAATTTCAGAATATTACACATGGGATTATGATGGGCGAAAAAATATTTTGGTTTCTGAAACACAAGAGGTTTTGATCTCCATTAATCCAAATGGAGAAACAAAAGGATCAGTGTCAGTAGATATTTTAGAAAATTAAAAGGCGTAAACCCCTTTGCTACAGAACTTTGAGAGATTTCCTCTCTTTGTCAGTCGTTTAACGCTGATCACCTTTTTCGTTCTGCGGGGTTACGCAAGTTCAGTCGATAGCAATTATATCTTTCGACATTAATTAGTATAGTAACTTTAACTATTTAAGATTTAATATTAAATTTTATAATAAATCTCTTAAATTCTTGTAATATTTTGTGACTGATTTTCATTAATGGATCTATAAATTACGAAATTTATTCAAAATATTATTGAGATTATCCGGTAAGATTGCATTAGTTACAGGAGGAAGTCGTGGAATAGGACTTGCTACTGCAAAAATTTTATCAGAAAATGGAGCAACGGTAGTAATCACTGCAAAAAATAATGAAAGGTTAGAAAAAGCAGCATCTGAAATTCCTAATTCAATTGGAATTTCAGCAGATATTAGAAATCCAAATGATGTAAAAAATGTCGTTGATAAAATAATTGAAAAATTTGGAAAATTAGATATTTTGGTTAACAATGCAGGAGTTTTTCCTAAAATAAAAAAATTGCATGAAATTGAAGAAGAAGAATGGAATGAAGTATTGGATGTAAATTTAACAGGACAGTTTAGATTTACAAGAGAATCCATTCCTCATTTACAAAAAACATTTGGTTCAATAATTAACATATCATCAGATGCTGGAATAAAGGCATATGAGGGATTTAACGCTGATGCATATTCAGCATCAAAAGCTGCTTTGATATTATTAACAAAATGCTGGGCATTAGAGTACTCTAAAGATAAGATCAGAGTTAATTGTATTTGTCCAGGTGTAGTAGATACAGATATGACAAAACCATTTTTGAAAACTGAAAAAGATAAAGAATTCATGGATAATGAACATCCATTAGGAAGAATAGGACAACCTGATGAAATAGGAAAAGCAGTATTGTATTTTGTTTCTGATGACGCTTCATGGACTACAGGAGCAATTCTTACAGTAGATGGAGGAGAATCCATTAAATGATTTCACATGAATTTAATACAACTTCAGAGGAGGAAAGATGAGATGAAAGATAGAAAAGCTAAAGCAAAATTAATCATACTATTAGGAATTATTTGGATAATTATCACATTACCGCTTCCATGGATAGTAAATAATCCAGAAGTATCTGAAACACAATTCAATATCGTATTATCAATCATAGGAGTCATGTCAATTCCGTTTATTGTTCTTGGAGTTGTATGGACATTAAAACCGGAACTTACAACCTAGGTAATAATTTTTGAATGAAATTCCTATTTCAGATAAAATCCCAGAGCTAGAAATAGCTATCAAGGCTGCAAAAGAAGCAGGTGAAGCAATTTTAGAGATTTATCATAAAAACTATGAAACAACAACTAAAGAAGATGATTCTCCTATTACTGATGCAGATTTAAAGAGTAATGAAATTATTAAAAAAATTCTTTCACAAACAGAATATCAGATTTTATCTGAAGAAGATGAAGATGATCTAAACAGACTATCTCAAAAAACAATATGGATTGTGGATCCATTAGATGGAACCTCAGATTTTATTGATAAGACAGGCGAATTTACTGTAATGATTGCTCTTATCAAAAATAAAAAACCAATTCTAGGAGTAATTGGATGGCCAACAGAAAAAACATTATTTGTTGCACAAAAAGGAAATGGTGCGTTCAAATTTTCAAATAATGAATGGAATAAAATTTCTGTAACTCAAATTTCAGAAATATCAAAATGTCGAACAGTTGGTTCAAGACATCATTTATCAGAGAAAGAAAAATCATTTATTAAAAAATTAGGTATTGAAGACTTTACAAGTATAGGAAGTTCATTAAAAGTTGGAAAGATAAGCTCAGGTGAAGCTGAAGCATACATTACAACTACAAATAAAATGAAAGAGTGGGATTCGGCCGCTTCATATTGTATTATTAGTGAAGCTGGGGGTAAAATGACAGACATGTTAGGAAATGATATCACATACAATAACAAAGATGTGTATCATCAAAATGGAATTCTAGTAACAAATGGTATTATTCATGACAAAATAGTTGAAGAGTTTAAAAAATTAGAGTAGGTTTCTTCCTTTAAGGAAGTCCTTTACTTTATTTGCACTATCTGAAAGTGATTCATGTTCGGTATCAACCACTAAATCTGCTTTATCTGGAGCTTCATAAGGATCATCAATTCCTGTAAATCCTTTGATCTCTCCTTTTCTTGCCTTGGCATACATACCTTTGACATCTCTTTCTTCGCATTTTGCTAGTGAACATTTTACATAGACTTCTGCAAATTGATCACCTGCATCGATAATCTTTCTAGCATTTTCTCTATTCTCAAGATATGGAGATACAAGAGATACTGCACTTGGAACACCGTGTTTCAACAAAAGCTTTGCTAGATGAGCAACTTTTTTGTTATGTTCATCACGTCCAGCTTTTGAAAAATCTTTTGGAGAAAACCATTCTCTAAGTTCATCACCATCAAGCATTGCCAAATTTGGAATATCTTTTTGCAAATCTTTTACGATTGTGGTCTTTCCAGAACAAGGAAGACCAGTCATCCAAAGAATGAAAGGTTTCATAAAGAAATTTTCAAAACAACACATAAAGAGCTTACGTTAATTTTTTGCCCAAGGTTGATTCTCTAAATAGTCAATTTCAGCAATTAATTCTTCTACTCTTTTAACTATTGCAAATACGGATTTGTATTGTTCATACATTTCGATTTCTTCTTCTTTTGATAATACATTTGCCTCTGCGTCATCAAAAAATTTATTTTCTTTGTTAAGATGATCATTTAAGAAAATTGCATATGTTCTCAAGTATCTTGAAACTGGTTCTTGTGCATCCTCACCATCCTTCCATCTTTTAAGATGATGTAAAATTTGACGTGCAACATTTCTGCCAAATTCATGTTCTATCATAAATTTTCTAATTTCTTCTTTTAGTGTATCATAACTCGCCACACACGGGAAATACGAATCTTCTTCTCTTGAATGATGAATTGTGTCAACAAATTCTGAAATTACGATAGTAATTTTTGTAAGATCTGAAAATGGAATTTTTGTTCCTTTGTATAATTCATCAGCACATTTTGAAACTATTTTTTCTAGGCGTCGAACTTGATCATGATCAGCACGTAATTGATTTGTAGCACTCATGATATTCTAGTCAAATTATGTTATTTAAAAATCAGTAAAGAGAGCCTAAATTTTCTAATTTAATTGAGTTTAACTTTTATCCAGATGCACTTACATTGAGTCATAAATGAATCTGATAATTTTATCAATTTTGAATCTGTTTAGTGAGCAAACTGGTGTAACAATACCAAAGTTTAACATAAATATGATATTTGAAAAATTTACAGAATTACAAAATTCCATTGTAACATTGTCAAGTCATGATGGACCAATTGCTGAGGCTCATGTAATTTTACTTGCTGCAGGAGTAGTAATTTTTCTAGGAGTGGCAGGAGAGGCATTCTTCAAAAAAACAGGTATTCCAGATGTTGCTTTTCTGATGATTCTTGGAGTAGTTATCGGACCAGTGTTTGGATTAATTCAACCTGAGGCTGTAATCCAAGTTGTTCCATATTTTGCAGCTCTTGCATTGATTATCATCATGTTTGATGGTGGACTAAATTTAGATATCAAACATGTAATCAAAACTGCTCATTTTTCAGTAACACTTGCTGTTCTAGGTTTTATTTTATCAGTGGTAATGATTACGTTAGCAGCACATTTTGCATTGGGGTGGTTATGGTTAGAAAGTATTCTGTTAGGTTCCATTGTAGGTGGAAGCAGCTCAGCGATTGTGTTTGGTTTGGTCAGAAATGTCAAAATTTCAGAAGAAACCAAATCTATGTTAAGTTTTGAATCTGCATTAACAGATATTTTAGCTACAATTATTGCATTCATATTATTTGAAGCTGTTTTAGCAGGTCATTTTGATCTTCAAACTTTACAAGAAACGATTGGGAGAGCTATTGTAGTAGGTTTAGTTCTTGGATTTGGAGTTGGAATTCCTTGGATGTATATTTCTACAAAACTTGGAAATGCTCAACACGCCTATATGCTTACATTAGGTGTTTTGTTTGTTTTATTCTTCCTAGCAAATTCATTTGGAGAATCCGGAGCATTAACTGCACTAGTATTTGGTTTGATGATTGGAAACAAAGCTCATCTGGCAAAAATTCTCAGATTCAAACTTCCTAGAGTTGAAATGGATGATCCTACACATAATCAACTAACATTTTTGGTAAGATCATTCTTCTTTGTATTTGTAGGATTAATGGCAAGTTTTGGACAAATAGAGTATATGATATTTGGTGTATTAATCACAGTAGCTGTTTACTATGGAAGAATATTTGTTGGAAAGATTACATTAACAAAAAGATTTTCACTTTTGGATAGAGCAGTAACAAATTCTATGATTCCTAGAGGATTAGCAGCAGCTGTACTTGCAACATATCCGATAACAATGGGATTACCAAATGCTGAAGCATATCCACAATTAGTGTTCTTTATTATTTTATCATCAGTTATAATTACAACAATAGGATTAGCAAAATCAAAAAAGATTCCTCCTCCAGAATCTGTTGAAGGTGGATTTGTTAAACCTCCAGATGATCCAAAAGATGGAACATCTGAAGAATCAGAAAAAATGCCAGATATTTTGATAGAAGAGAATGTTGAAGGTGGATTTGTTAAAAAAGAATCTGATAATTCTAAAGAAGAGAACTAAAGTTCTAAGGATTCTTTAAGACCTTTGTACCTATTTCGAATAGTTACTTCAGTCACGTTTGCAGCCTCTGCAATATCACGTTGAGTTTTATCTTCTCCATTTTTCACACAAGACAAATAGAGTGCTGCAGCTGCTAACCCCATAGGATCCTTTCCTGCAGATACTTCATTTTCTTGCGCCATTTTCAATACTTTTGTCGCATATCTTTTTGTTTTCTCTGCAATTCCAATTCTACTTGCAATTCTTGCAACACATTGAATAGAATCAGTTACTGGCATTTTCAAATCTAGTTCTTTAACTAATAATCGATAACATCTTGCAATGTCTTTTCTTTTGATATTTGCAGCTTGTTCAACATCTTTTAGATTTCTTGGAGTTGAAGTGTCTCTACATGCAGCATAAAGTGCTGATGCCATTAATGCAGAAATAGAACGACCTCTAACTAAGCCTTTTTCAAGTGCCTTTCTGTAAATGTAAGCTGCTTTTTCAATTACAGAATCTGAAATTGCGAGTTTGTCTTTTAATCTATTTAATTCACTAAAGGCTTGTCTAAAATTTCTATCAACAGGTTCATGAACTTGACTTCTACTATCCCAAGTTCGCAGCCTCTCAATAGTACTTTTCATAGATGCTGAAAGTGGTCTTCCAGATGCATCTTTGTTTACAGGATTGATAATCGTTGCAAGACCCATATCATGCATAGTTAATGATGTTGGTGCACCAGCTCTTGCTTTGTTGCCACCTTCATCTTGTGTAAATGAACGCCATTCTGGACCTGCTTCTTGAAGTTTTTCAGTAATTACAAATCCACATTTAGAACAGAACATCTCTCCTGATTCGTTATCAGTAACTAATTTTCCCTGAGCACATCTTGGACAGAGTTCTTTACTTTTACTTACCATATTATTACTAGAATCCTAGAATTTATGGTATTTATGAATCAACAAGTATTTTTGAAATTTTATTATCTAATTTTAACCTGATAATAATACTGAATAATCATTATTGAATAATTCAGGTATGAAAATTATCTGGATTATCTCTTTATTAATTGGATTTTTTATTTTGGTTCCACAAATCCATGCAGAGACAATCACACAGAATCTGGAGGGCGGGATGGATATTCAAATTCAATATCCTGAAGAAATTGTGGTTGGAAGAGATGGAAATATATCAATTTTAATTAAAAATAATGGATGGGAAAATAAAGAAGATATTTCATTTGAATTTTCACTATCAGGAATTCCTGGATTAATTCTAGATCCGTCAGATGGGGTTAGTCTGGATAAACTTACTCAAGGAGGATCATATGGTGAAAATATTAATTTACAAATACCAGACAATACTAATACAGGAATTTATTTTCTAAATCTAAAATATTCTCACATTCTTGTTGCAAATAATGAAACACCACAACCAAGATTCTTTCACGATGTTGCAATTCCAATTACAATAAAGAATAATCCAAGTGTTACAATACACACAAAAATACCTGAATCAATTTTTTCAAATGCAGAGTTTCCTATTGAAGTAGAGTTATTTTCAAAAGACATTGATATTCAAAATGTCAGATTGAGGATAATTCCTCCTAAAGATATTGAGTTTAGAGGGGAAACTCTTCATTCTTTCTCAAAAATTGAAAAAAATACACATGTAGCAATTACATCTAGGATCATTACGCCAATTAATGAAGTAAATACAGAATACAAGATTCCATTTCAAATTATTGTGACTTATACTGACGATGTAGAACAAGAAAAAGAAGATTCACAAACAGTATCAGTAGTTTTACGACCTAGAACATTTATGGAATTAACTACAGATGGGGGCATCTGGATTGGAAATTTCTTTATTGCTCCATATGTAAGTCTTGGAACAATTATAGGAATTCCTGCTGGTGCCATAATATCATTATTAATTCGTAAAAAAACTTCTAGTGTAAAACGGACAAAAAAGAAAAAACCCTAAGATTCTAGTTTTTCCTTAATTCTTTGAGTGTATTTTTGATTATATTCAATAAATAATTGAATTTTATCTTGTGCCAAAGCCATTGCGCCAGGTCTACTATTAACATGAGCTTCAGCAATTTTTTGTTCTTCTAGGATTTTCTCTAGATTTTCTTTTGAAAGTGAATCTAATTCTGTAAGTAAAGTACCAAGTTCTTTTTCAAAATTATTTTTACTATCAGGGATTGCAGGTGGATCAGCGCCTATGATTTCTTTTGTAGTAATATTTCCAAATACCTTCTTGTCTAATTCAAGCAATAATGAGATGTAAAATTAGTGATATAAATTCAATTTCATTATATTCAAAATTGTAAAAGTGAGTGCAGTGCAATCAAACATTTTATCTTTAGATAATTTCGCATTATTTCTATGACTTATTGTATTGGTGAATGCAAAAAATACAAGGCTCTAAAACCTACAGAAATTGGCAGATATGCTGCAGGCCAAAAAAGATGCAACTATTGTGAAGTGTTTGTTGAGTATGAAGGAATTATTTGCCCTTGTTGTAATAGACAACTAAGATGTCTACCAAGAAGTAGAAAAGGCAAAGAAAAGTACATGGAACAAATTGTAAGATAAAAATTCACGCCTAAGAATTAAAGTTCTATTTATAAGAAATCAATACAAGGATAATTATGGCAATTCCTCTAGATGTTGAAGAATTCGTTGAGAAACACATCAAATTAATGATATCTCAGACTGAAACATACTTACCATTTATCAAAGTAGCATTTCCGTATTCAAACAATGTTGCAGACGGGGTATACAATCTAATTATTGGAAGTGCATTATCTGTATTCGTAAATCAATTTGCCATGAAGATGAAATATCCTACTGCAGATGATTTTACAGAGTTTGGAAAAATTGCTCTAAAATACAGAGATCAAGTTGATCAATTTTTTGCATAACTAAGCTAGTTCACCTAGAAAATGAACTGTATGGTTTGTTACTACAACAGTTCTATCTTTTGGAACATGAAATAATTTTTTTGATCCACTAGAAGATTGAACAATAAGTTTTGCATATGGGTCTTTAAGTGATTTGTAAAGAATTCCTTTATCGCCTACTGATTGAGACCAATGATTTCCTTGCACAAAAGATATTGTTTGGAATTTTATAACTTGATACGAATAAACCATTTCTAATTAATTATTAACAATTGCACTCATTAATGACTTTCCTCCTATTAATGCAGTAATTGACAGACCAATATTTGCCAAAATATTGATAGCTAGTGCTCCATAATGATTATTCTCTAATAGATTACTTGAATCCAGTGCAAATGAAGACATTGTAGTAAGTGAACCACAAAATCCTACTGCGGCAAATAGAGAATATCTACCATCCAAATTCCAGTATTCAGATAATACAATAAATGATCCTAGAACAAATGCCCCCAGAACATTGACTATCAAAACGTTGAGTGGTAATGTGTTGAAAAGTAATGGTGATTCAGTGACTTTGTATCTTAGAAATGCTCCTAGTACTGAACCTGCTGCAAGAAAAACAAACTCTAATCCTTTCATCACACAAATCAGACAATTTGGTATTATTAGTGCTATATGGAAAAAATCTGGCTAAATTGTGCCTAATTTCAGATTGAATTAGAAATTATGTATATGGTTTTTATAGGTTCAATATTTTCCCCAGACTGAATGACATTAAAATTGAGATGTGAAGACTATGGTTTTGAATGTGATTACATTCTAGATGAAGAAAAAACTGTAGGTCTGATTGAAAAATTAAGAAATCATTTTGAAGAAGAACACGGAATTGATTATACTGTTGAAGCAGTTACTCAAATGATAACAAATCGTGGTCACTCTTTAGAATCAATTAAGAAATAGATAATTTCTTTAAAAAAATTATTTTCATTTTTAACATTTATTACAATGTGTGTTGCATTATAGATAAGAATTAAATTTCTACAATAAGTTGAGGAATTTTTCGTTTATGAAGTTTGGTTTTGAATCAAAAATTTCCTGAATCATATTATTTTTATTTTATAATCACCAATAGTAGTTAATAGTGGTAGAAAATTATTCAAATGATTATGATGTCAAGTGTCAGTTAGATACTTGCAAAACCTACCCTACAATAACAGATTCTGAAAGAGGAGAAATTGTTTGTGGGGGTTGCGGTCTTATTCTATTGCAAAATATGGCTGACGCATCATATGAAAACAACGGTTACAACTCTGAAGACTTTATGAAACTATCAAGAACAGGTCCTGCTACATCACTTACAATGCATGACAAAGGACTTTCAACTGTAATTGGTACAAATAAAGATTCTTCTGGAAATTCATTATCTAGCAAAACAAAATATGAATTCAATAGACTAAGAACATGGGATCAAAGAAGCAAATCAAGAAAAACTGCCAGTTTGAGCAAGGCATTTACAATGCTTCACGGAATGAAAACAAAACTAGGTATCCCTAACAACATAGTAGAAAATGCTGCCTATATTTACAGAAAAGCTGTCAGTGCAAAACTAACCAGAGGAAGAACAATGAATTCATTGATTGCTGCCTCTCTATATGCAGCATGCAGAGAAAACAACATTCCAAGAACATTAGATGATATCGCAAAAGCTGGAAATGTAGAACGAAGAATACTCTCTAGAGATTTGAGAACCATAATCAAAAAGCTGGAATTAAGTCTAAATCAATATGATACTGCTTCATTCATCTCAAAAATCTCAAACAACATGAATCTAAAAGAAAAAACAAAAAGAGATGCATTTGAGATATTAGCACGCTCTGAAAAAGAACAGATTACTGCTGGAAAACACCCAGTAGCACAAGCTGCTGCATCATTATACATTTCATGTATAATGAATGGAGAAAAAATTAGCCAGAAAAAATTTGCAGTAGAATCAGGGGTAAGTGATGTTACTATTAGAAACAGAGCAGTATTGATAAAGAAAACCTTAAAGCTTATTGAGTGAAAATTCCAAAATAATCCTACAATTGAATTGTAGGAGAAAATATTTTTTCAAATATTATTTCTTTTAGTTGATTAGTTAATTCTAAAATTACTCTAACTTGTTCTAATGTAATTTCTCTAAGACTTTGAATTGAATTGTTAAGTACAGATATTTCTTCTTGTAGTCTTTGTTTATCGTTTTTTAAAGAAGAGATTTGGCTCTGGAGATTAGAATTTTGTTGTTTTAGATTATTGTTTTCCTCAGTCAATCTTTTTACTTTTTCTGAATCAGATTCCCCAGGAAAAGGATCTGGTGTAGGTTCAGGATCTGGCATTCTAATTGGTTCAGGTGCAGGACTAGGTTGTGGAATTTGTGGTGGTTCTGGTTCTTGTTCAGTTTCAAATGCAAATGAAATTTGTATTAAACTTAGAGAAACAAAAATTGTAATAATTACAAAGATCTGACTAGGTTTCATGTTATAATTTCACAAAAATCTTATGTTATTTTTGTATATGAATATGATTATTAATTTCTAAGAATGAAAAAGAAGATTATTTGTAGAAATCAGGTTCTTGATCTCTTTTTTGTTTTGGAAGATCTTCCATAACTGCTTGGACCACTTCATTGTGATTGTATGTTAGATGTCTGAGAAATTTTGCTGATTCATCTGCTCTAGTTTTTTCATCAGCAAACAACATTTCAGGACTACTTAGCTCAGTCATCATTGTGTTACATTCGTTGCATGGCTCAAAGTCAAGATAGAGTTTCATGATTTTACGTCATTTTCCTTAGTATTTAGACTATTTTATGGATTAGGTATAGGGGCCTCTTTTGTTCGAGGTTTTACCTTATCCACAGCGTCAATTAGATCTTGTTGTGTAATCTTTATCTCCTTAACATTCTTTGACTTGCCAGAAACATATCTCTTCAAAGAAGCAATAGCTGCTCTATTTGTAACTGCTGCAATTTCAGCACCGCTGAAATTTTCAGTCAATTTTACAAGTTCTGGGATTTTAACATCGCTTGCAAGAGGTTTGTTCTTTGTATGAATCTCAAAGATATGTTGTCTTCCTTTTTCATCAGGATTTGGAACCTTGATTATTCTATCAAATCTTCCTGGTCGTAAAAGTGCTTCATCTACAATATCTAATCTGTTTGTTGCGCCAATAATTAACACATTGTGCAGTTCTTCTAATCCATCAATTTCTGTTAGAATTTGAGACACTACATTCTCTGTAACATGTGACTCTGAACTTCCACTACCTCGTCTTGGTACTAGTGCATCAACTTCATCTAAAAATATTATACATGGTGCTGCTTGTCGTGCCTTTCTGAAGATCTCTCGTACTCCTTTTTCTGATTCTCCAACCCATTTTGACAATAGTTCAGGGCCTTTGATACTAATGAAATTAGACTCTGTCATTTTTGCAAGAGCTTTTGCTATCAATGTCTTTCCAGTACCTGGAGGACCATGAAGTAGAATTCCTTTTGGAGTTTCAACATCAACATAATCATATGCGTCTTTGTATTTTATTGGCCACTCAACAGCTTCTTTGAGTTCTTCTTTTAGTTCATCTAAACCTCCAACGTCATCCCAACTTACATTTGGAATTTGGACTTGGACTTCTCGGAGTGCACTTGGTCTGACTTCTTTTAATGCATCTCTGAAATCTTCACTGGTGATTTTGATCTTTTGAATAATCTCTGATGAGATTTTTTCTTCATCAAGATCAATTTCAGGAAGAATTCTACGAAGTGATCTCATTGCAGCTTCTTTGGATAATACTTCCAAATCAGCTCCTACAAATCCATGTGTTGTCTTTGAGATTTGTTTGAGGTCTACTTTTTCATCAATTGGCATTCCTCGTGTATGAATTGAGAGAATATCAAATCTACCTTCCTCATCAGGAATTCCAATCTCTATTTCTCTATCAAATCTACCTGGTCTTCTAAGTGCAGGATCAATAGAATCAGGCCTGTTAGTAGCTGCAATTACTACAACCTTGCCTCTAGATTTCATTCCATCCATTAGTGTTAGTAATTGAGAAACAATTCTTTTCTCTAATTCACCAGATACCTCATCTCTTTTTGGAGCAATTGAATCAATTTCATCTATGAAAATTATGCTAGGTGCATTTTCTTCAGCTTGAGTAAAGATTTCCCTAATTCTCTCTTCACTTTCTCCATAATGTTTGCCCATAATTTCAGGACCGCTAAGTGAGATAAAGTGGGCATTTGTTTCACCAGCTACTGCCTTTGCAAGCAAAGTCTTTCCGGTTCCTGGTGGACCATACAAAAGTACACCCTTTGGGGCTTCCACGCCTATTTTGTCAAACAATTCAGGATGTCTCATTGGTAATTCTACCATTTCACGAATTTTTTGCACTTCATTTTTTAGGCCTCCAAGTTCATCGTATGTGATTCTAGGAACTGAAGAATCAACTGCCTTTGTCATTGCTCCAAGCTTGAAAACAGTATTTTCTGTAACCAAAACTGGTTTTGATGGTTTTGTACTTGTTACAACAAATTGAACTCTTCCTCCCATCTGGGTGTTTAGAGATACAGAGTCTCCGGTTGTAAATACATGATTAAGGTAATTGTAAATCATATATTCCTGTAATCCTTCTGCGGCAATCTTTTCAGTTGGAGATAAAACAATTTGTTCAGCATTTACAGCTTCTACTGATTTAAGTGAAATTTTATCACCGATTCCAGCTCCAATATTTTGTCTTGTCATTCCATCTATTTTGATAAAGCCTGAACCATATTCTTCAGGGGGGCCTGGCCAAAGTTTAACATGTGTTTTTTTGTTATATGTTAATTCTAAAATTTGTCCTGTATTCCATTTTTGATCCTCAATTACTTTAGGATCAACTATAGCTCTGCCTCTTCCAACATGTTGTTGAGGACTTTCTTCAATTTTTAAAACTATTTCAGTCATATTATTACCTCAAAAATTAAGAGGGGTTTATTCAACCTCCACCGTTTTGCCTTTTGGTTTTTCCTCTTCAATTAATTTGAAGATGATTTGTAAAACCCCATTTTTGTATGATGCTTTAACAGAGTCCTCATCAACTTTTTGTTGTACAGGAACTTTTACATGATATTTTTTGTCACCATGTTCTGCAGAAAGATCAACTATTTTGTTTTCAACAACAATTTTGACATCTGACTTTTCTACACCTGGCATCTCAGCTATGAGTTTTACTACTTTTTCTTTTTCGTCGACTATTGTGTCAACTAGTGGTTCTCGTGTATCAGAAGTTGGCAAAAGGCCTGGTTTGACATTTCCATACTCCTTTACAACAGGTTTTCCATCAGGACCAACGGTCATTGTATAACCGTAATAATATGGACCAGATTCAGAACCATTTCCCTTGAATTCCTCAAAAATGTCATCTATATTGAAAAAAGAGTTTGACATTCTTTTGAAGATTCTATCAAATTCACTATCAAAGAACATTGTCATATTCACCTATGTTATGTAATATATATGACATTATATAAAGATTATTGATAATCCCTAGATTTTTTACATAATCCTATTATAACTGACATAATATAATAATTTTAATGAGGACTACAAACATGTCCGTTCCAGAAGTTGTTAGAGAAATCATTACTAGAAATCGTTCAATTTATGATTGTATGAAAATGGATTTGATAAACTATACAGCTTTGGCTGTAAAAATTCAACCAGAAATTGAAAAAATTCTAGGCAATTCTGTAAATCTCAATACAGTAGTTGTTGCAATCAAAAGATATGCTGACTCGTTTGAAATTAAAGATGAAGTTCGGGAAGAATCAGTTTTAAAAAATGCCAGATTAGCTTTAACAGATGGGATTATGGATGTAAAGTTTTCAGTAAAGGATTCCAATGGAATGGATCCAATGGAAATTATTGATAAATTCTCTAAAATAACTAATAATTATGATTTTTTCAGACTTTCTGATTCATTTAGATTTCTTGCAGAAGATATGGACGATATTAGACAGATTTTTGGTAATGTAGCAGAAAATAATGAAATGTTCAGTACGGGTCTGGCAAAAATTCGAATTTCAATTCCAAGTTCTCAAAATCAATCAGATGTAGTATCCTATGTAGCTGAAGTATTACATGCTAATGGAATAGAATTGGTTAATGCATTTTTCAGTCAGGATAGCATCATAATTATTCTAAATGAGAGAGATTCTTCAAAGGCCTATGATATTTTACATTCAGATATCATGAGAACCTGAGTCAGTAATGAATTTAGTGAAAATTATTCTTATAGCATATATTCACCCAAATTGTGGAAAATACACGATTGGCAAGAAATAAGAAAAAAATTGTGATTTTAGGAGGGGGTTTTGCAGGAGTAGAATGTGCCAGACAATTAGAATCAGAGTTTGGAGATGATCCCGAAATTGAGTTGGTAATGGTAAGTGAAGATAATTTTCTACTATTTACTCCAATGTTACCTCAAGTAGCTTCAGGCATGATTGAGACTAGGCATATCGTTTTACCTATCAGAACTGTTTGTAAGAAAACAAAATTCTATGAAGGGAGAGTCAAAAATATTGATCCCTATGGAAAACTTGTTACTTTATGGGGAACTGGAGACAAAAGAAGTATTTCAATACATTATGATTTTCTTGTAGTAGCATTAGGTAGTGAAACAAACTTTTTTGGAATGGCAGATGTTGAAAAAAATGCATATACGATGAAGACGCTTAACGATGCCGTTATGTTAAGAAATAGAGTTATTGATATGTTAGAACAGGCAGAAAATGAAACAAATCCAATACTAAGAAAAAGTTTTTTGAATTTTGTTGTTGTTGGAGGAGGATTTGCTGGAATTGAAACTGCAGGAGAATTAATGGATCTTTTATTGGATGCAAGAAAACATTATCCAACAATTCACAAAGAGGATCTCAAAGTTATTGTTCTAGAAGCTTTAGGAATGATTTTACCTGGATTTAATGAAAAACTAGCAGACTTTGCAAAAGACAAGTTAGTTGAAAGAGGAATTGATATTAGATTAAAAACAGCTGTTACTAGTTTTGATGGAAATGAGGTAACTACAAAATCATTAGATGAAAATCCAAGAGATTCAATTGATACATCAAAAGTGGATTCAATAATCACAAAAACTTTGATTTGGACTGCAGGAGTTACTCCAGTTAATACAATTAAAAGATCTATGTTCAAAACTGAAAAAGGAAAAGTCATAGTGAATGATTATCTAGAAGTTGCTGATTTTCCAGGAGTCTTTGCAATTGGTGATTGTGCGTTGCATATAGATCCTGAAACAAAAAGGCCCTTACCTCCAACTGCTCAGATTGCTGAAGCTCAAGCAAAAATTGCAGCTAAAAATCTGGTTTCATTAATTAAAAATTCTGAAAAAGAAAAATTTGTTTATCATTCAAAAGGGCAAATGGCAATTATTGGAAAAAGATCAGGAATTGCTACATTCTTAGGAATGAATATCTCAGGATTTTGGGCTTGGTTAATTTGGAGAAATGTATACCTCTCAAAAATCACAACTTTTGATAAAAAAATCCGTGTATTTCTTGACTGGACAATAGATTTGTTCTTTGATAGAGATATCTCCAGACTAAAACTTATGAAACGTGAAACTGAAAAAGAATACAAGCTTCTTGATGAAGTAGATGATGTTTGGTAAAATAGGTTATTTTCTAATCTTATAGATAATTAATGCAGGTGCTGCAAAATACATTCCAGCATTCATCAAAATAATTCCAATTCCATAAGATAACATTTCTGATTCAGAATTAATTTCAACATAATTTAGAATTGATAGTGAGGATAACATTGGTGTAATAGATAATTTTACAAATTCTTTGAAAAGAGGATTTTCACGTTCAATATCTGCAATTACGGGTGAAAATGAATAATAGAATTGGTTAAAGCTGCTCATAAAGGCAGTTCCAGACTCTGTTGATAAAATAGTATTATCTCGCAGTTCTCTTAACTGTTGAACTTGTGGAGCAAGTTCAGAACCAAATGTGGCAGTAGCAATTAAACACCCACCATTTTCTTCAGTGGTTGTTTCTGAAGGTGATTCTGGTTTTATTATTGCAAAAGATTCTACTGTTTCATCAAATCTTGGAAGTTGAGAATTAAAATCATCTACACCATTACTATATGCAAGACTGTAAAATTTTTCATCATCATAAAACATTATTTCTTTGAATTGAACATTGAATAATTCTTCATTGGCTGAAAATAATCCTTCTGCTTCAATAACATATGCATCATATCCATTAATTATCATTTTTTTCTGTAAACTAATTTCTAATTCTCCCGATTCAATAACTGGTTTTATTGTTTCAAGTTTTTCAGAAATTAGTTCATCAAAAGTTCGTTGATTGGTTTCTTGAACTGTTAATGAAATTACCGGATTCATTTTTCCAGTTTTTGGACCTACTGCCACTACATCTGGAGAATTTGGTTGTGATTCATCTCGTTCTTGTAATAACCAACCTTCTGGGATACTAATTTTTAATTCATGTTCTGAACTCTCGTATTGTTGATTTCCTGTTGATGGAGTAACAGTAGATTGAGTCCGTTCAGGATCCCCTAATTCAAGAACATTTGGAATATCAGAAATACTAACAACTGTAGCTTTAATGATTTTGGCTTTTTCAGGATCTAAAGGATTGTCTCTGTCGCCGGTAGGTAAAGCCGCAATTTTATCAAGTGTTTCAAAACTTTCTTCAGTAACTATTCTACCAAATACAGTGTATTGTTCATCAAGAAAATTTGAATCAGCATGAACAATAAAAAATTGAGAACCACCACTATTAGGATCAGCTGATCTTGCCATAGAAACAATTCCACGATTATGTTTGATTGTGTTAAATTCTGCATCAACGCTTGTGGATGGACCACCAATGCCCCAAGTACTTGGATCACCATCAATTGTATTTGGATCACCTCCCTGAATCATAAATCCAGGAATGATTCTATGAAATAAGACACCATCATAAAAGCCGGATTGTGATAATTTAATGAAATTTTCAACATGTTTTGGTGCATCATTTGGGAAAAATTCTATAACAATTTTTCCAGATGTGGTTTCTAATATAACTACAGGATCCATGATATGGATTTGATTAAACTCTACTGTTTGAGCAAATACAAAACTAAGTGAACTTACAATAAATAATGAAAATATCAAAACAAGAAAAAATCTATTCAATAATTTTTCTCAATATATCTTACATAAAAGCCAATTGTATTAGTTTTTAACAAAGTCCAATAAATTATTCGATATGCAACCTGATGAAAAGATTCAGGCACATTTAGTATCAGTGTGGAGAGAATCAAAAAAGTTTTTTTCAATTGGTGGAAAAGAAGGAATGCTAATTTTAACTGATAGACATTTGATGTTCATCCATAAAACAGAATCAAAGATGAATTGGTGGAAAGCCATAACTCAAAGACAGGTGATTAATTTTATCAAATCAAAAAATACAATGATCCGTCATGATGGGTATAATGAAGAAGATTTGATGAATGATTGTGAAGATGATAGAAATATGGAATTAAATTTTGATGACATTTCTAGTATTAGTTTTACAGAAAAAGATTGGGGTAGTTCTTTACAATTAGAATATCAAAAAGATGGAAAAAATGAGAAATTTCAGTTTTCAATAGCCCAAGATTGGGTAAAATATCCAGCAAAAGAGCCTACAAAATACATGAAAGTAGATTGGAAACCTTTTGTGCAATATATTAAAGACAGACAGAAATTTACAAAATAAAATTGAAAGTTTACGCAGTAGGTGTTGGACCCGGTTCCCCAAAATATGTGACAGAGGTTGTCAAAGATATAATTCAAAAATGTGATGTGATAATTGGTTACAAATACACTCTAAAAACAATTGAAGATTTGATTCGAGGTAAAGAGATCTATGAAATTACCATGAATGATCAGGAAGAATCGTATCAAAAAATATTACCAGAGCTTGGTAATAGAACATTAGTAATACCATTTACTGGCGATGTTAATTTTTCAGAATCTGAAGTTGTTGATAGATTAATAGAAATTTTTGGAGAGGTTGAAATTATACCAGGAATTAGTTCAATTCAAGTAGCAGCATCAAAAGCCAAAGTTCCTTTAGACAAATCCAAAGTAATTACAATGCACGTAACAACTCCAATTGAAGATAAGAAATTAGAATTACAAAAAGCATTGATTGACGGGTTTAGTGTAGTTTTAGTTCCAAGACCTTGGCCAAAACAACCAGAAAAACATTTCATGCCTTCTGAAATTGCAATATATCTACGAGAACATAACTTTGTAACAGAAAATATGAAAGTTCATGTTTTTGAGGCGATTACAACAGAAAATGAAACAAGTTTTGTTGGCATGGTAAAAGATTTGGAAGGAAAAGAGTTTTCTGATTTATCAGTAATGATATTTGATCAAGTTAGCTTGGATTCATATATGAATTACAGATGGCAGTGGGAAAATTAATTTCCTAGATTTTGACCTTGGCCTAAAATTACATTATCTGAATCTGGAAATACATATGCTATAATTTTCATCCATGGATAGTCTGGATCATACAATCTGTAAAATCCTATATCATTAAATTTTATCGTAGTAGATTTTCCTGGTTCAATATCTCCAGTAGAAATTCTCCCATCAGGAGTAAAGGGGACATATCGATCATTGTTTTCTTTACCACTAATTACACTATGAGATACAACATCATCATTTGTTATAGTAATTGTAGTTCCTGGCTCAACTGAAATTCTATCTTGTGAGAAATATCTAAGTCTTAATGGATCAGTATTTTGTTGATTTAATGCAGCTTCTAGTCTAATATCACCAGATTGAATATAACTTCCAGCTATTCCTTGTGTTGCTGATCCTTTAAGAATATAAAGTGTGAGATTTTTTGATTCTTCTATATTACTAGAAGTTGAATCAATTTTTGTTAAACTAGATAATTTTGTTGTGTAAATTATTTTGTATGTATCATCAGATGTTGTAATCCTGCCTGAAAAACCATAAACTGATGCATTTTTGCTTTCATCAACTAATCTACCAAAAAAACTAATTGATGTATCAAGTCCATTAGAACTTTCTATTTGACCATTAATTCTAATGTATTTGCCTTCCCGTAAAAATTTCCCTTCTAAATTGGAAATAATAAATTCTTCATCATCTAATGTGATGAATCCATCTTCTGTTAGAAAGTTGATTGTGCTACCACGTTGATTTTGTGATGATAAACCTAAATCAATTTCAGATGTTTTAATGATTTCTTCAGTAACTGCAAATCCAGATCCTTCCAGAATGAATGCTTGATTTTCTGAAATTTCAGCAAATGATTCATTTACATAATATCCAGATGAAACTGCAAGTAAAACTAGTAATGAAATAACTACCCTCATAGTTAATTATTCATCTAATTTGGTTTATAATTTGCTACTAAAGAATTTTAGACTGATTAGGCAAATACATGGGAAAAGTGTAAAATCAAAATCCAGGCATGTCCAAAAGTCCTTCCTTTTGAGCTAATTCAATCATATAAAATTCAAGATAACCTCCTGCCAAAAGAAGTCCTGTTACAATTCCTATTTCAATTAGAGTTGGTTTGAGAAATTTTATCAAATCAATTTTTTTAATGACTGCTCTAATCAAAATAAAACTTCTAGAAATTCCTAAAGAATATGCCGCAAGCTCCATTAATCCAAAAGGAGATAAGAAAAGAATTGAAAGTGGAGGAATTTCACCAATTTGGGGAGCAGTTACTGCAATGGATGCAAATGCAAAACCAGTTGACCATGCAGAAAAAAGCCCCCATCCAACACCAAATCCTGGTATAAACATTGGAAGTGCAAGAGTTAGATTATGAGTAAAGATTCCAAATGCATCAATATCCAGAACTAACTCTTCAAATTCTTTCATAAACATATTAGCTTCCTCATCACTTACAGTAGAAAGAGAACCAATTTGATATGCCGCTGCAAATGAACCTAAAAATACAAAAAATGTAATTATTCTAATTTTATTCACATAACAATATCCCATATACAATATTTGAGGGTTAGTGTAGGCGCAGATTTAATTAAACCAGATAATATTTTTGGATATGAAAAAGGAACTTAGTTTTGCATTAAATTATGCGTTAAACAAAGGATTCCAGATTCATCCAGATGCTTTTAAAATATTAGAAAATATTGATGTAAAAAAACTAGAAAAAATCATCAAGGAAATTGTTAGGGAAAAGACGAAACAAAAATTGTTTCAAATTAGCCAAGATGATTTAGAGACTTACCTTGGGATAAAAGAAGATTCAACATTACAAAATCAAGTCAAAATATTATCTGATCCATCTAGTAAGATTACATCTGGAGAAGGTGTTAAAGGGTATAATGCCTTGTTTTCAAGTCGTTTTAACAAACTTAAACGAATTATATCTGATAGACCAGAATCAAAAATGCTCAAATCTGCGGCATCTCTAAAAAATACCAAAATTGAAGATGATTTGTATGTTTGTGGATTAGTATCTATACGAAATTCTGAGAGAAATATCACAAAAATTGTTTTGGAGGATCCCTCAGGTTCGTTTGAGGGTATAATTTTTGATGAAGAACTGCAAAAAGTAGCAGGTACGCTTTTGTTAGATCAGTTTGTCATGGCTAGAATAGGTTCTGCAAAAAATTCAGGATATATCATTAAAGATCTGATTTTGCCAGATATTCCAGAACAGGCAAAAAACAAGTCAGAAAGTGAAGCATATGCTGTATTTCTTTCTGATTTACATATTGGAAGTAAATATTTCATGGAAGATGAATTCTCAGAATTTGTTTCATGGATATCTAGTCCAGATCCAGTTGCCAGAAGAATAAGATTTGTATTAATTGGTGGAGATGTGGTAGATGGAGTTGGAATCTATCCAAATCAGAATAAAGAATTGGTTTGTCAGACAATTCAAGAACAATTAGAAAAAGTAGAGGGTTTGATTGATAAAATTCCTAAAAATGTAAAAATCATCATTATGCCTGGAAACCACGATCCAGGAAGAAGGGCATTACCACAACCTGCAATACCCAAAAAATACAACTCTGGATTATGGGAGAGAGAAAATGTGATAATGGTAGGCAATCCTGCTGTAGTTTCATTAAATGGGGTAATAGTCTCCATGTTTCATGGTCAAAGCATAGATGATATTGTAAAGACCACTCCAGGTCTAAGTTATGACAAACCAACTGATGTTATGAAACACCTTCTAAGAGCAAGACACCTTAGCCCGATTTATGGTAGTCAGACACCAATTGCTCCAGAAATGGAAGATCAAATGGTAATTCAAGATATTCCAGATATCTTTCATGTTGGTCATGTCCATCGAGCCCAATTGGATATGTATAAAGGAATTTTATTGGTAAACTCTGGTTCCTGGCAAAAACAAACACCATTCCAAGCAAGTGTTGGAATGACTCCAAATCCAGGAATTGCCATTATGGTAAACTTGAAAACTTTCCAAGTATTCCATCAAAATTATAGTTCAAACTCAGACAATGTCTTGCAGAGTTAAATCGTCTTTGAATGTATTTTTAATCATTTCAGATGATATTGTAAGTTTGTATTTTTTTGTCCTACCATGAATTCCTTGATGAATTAGTCTTCCAGAGATTAATCCAGATAATTCTATTTCACTCAACATTTGTGTAATTCGTCTTTGTGTAAGTTCATCTTTTCCAACTGCCTTACAGAGGTTTTTGTAAGAAGAGTAGATTTCGCCAGTTGAAGAACCATTTGCTTTCATTATTGAGATAAGAACCAATTTTTCATGAAGTGGAAATGATTTGAGTGATTTTTCTTCTTTATTTTCTTCCATTTTTTGAGAGGCATCTCTTACATGTTCAACTGTGACTTTCTCAGATTGTTGTCTTTCAGCAAGTTCCCCAGCCACTCGAAGTAAATCAATTGCTCTACGGGCATCTCCATGTTCGCCGCCTGCAAGAGCTGCAATGAGATTTAGGGCTGGATTTTCTACCGAATTTGAAATAAATGATTCGTTGATTCTTTCTTCAAGTATTTTTTTGATTTGTTCAACATTATAATTTGTAAATACAATCTCTTCCTCTCCTAGACTGCTGATAACTCTGGGATCTAGTTTTTCTTTGAAAGTTAAATCATTTGAAATTCCCACTAATGTTAGAGAGCCTTGGTTAAGACGTTCATTTGCCCTGGTAAGTTGGTATAAGATGTCTTTTCCTGTCTTTGCTACAAGTTGGGCAAGATAATCAATTTCATCAATAACAAAAATTGCGTTGAGTTTACCTTCTTCTATTTTATTTAGTAATCTTTTGAAGACTTCACTGATAGCAAGGCCAGTTGTCGGTAATTCTTTGTCAGTCAAGCCTAATTGCCTGCCTAAACTAACCAATAATCCGTATAATGTTGTCTCTTCTTTGGAATTAGAATACACTAATTTAATTGGAAAATTTGATTTTTCTACCCTCTCTTGAATTTTTGAAAGTACTTTTTTTACTACTAATGTCTTGCCGGTACCAGGTTTACCATAAACCAATAGGTTTGATGGTCTTGATTGTTTTAGAATTGGTAATAATGATTGGGTAACTTGTTCTTGTTCATTGTTTCTATGTAATATTATTTCAGGAATATATGAAAAATGAAGTATGTCTCGATTTTTAATAATCGATTTTCCAGATTCAGCTGCATCTAACAATCTATCTATTGGATCAGACATACTCACACACCTTTGTTTCCTCTCAACATTATCATATTCATACCTAAATTAAGAGAGTATAGAATACAATAGTAAGAGTAGTTTAGTTTGTAATTAATTATTTTTAGTTAGTTTTAGATTTTCTTTTTAAAAAAATTAAAGAAAAAGATAGAGTGGAAATATTGGTGTGTGGGATGAGTCTAAATTTTGAGTTGGTTAACATTTTTGTTAAGATTATGTTAAGAAATGGTCTGAAAAGCCCATTTTAACCCCTTTATTTCCATTCCAGGCGTTAAGATGAATGTTAACACTGTGAATATCACAAAATTAACCCCTTTATTTCCACTCCAGGCAGGAAAAATACCTATTTTTGAGGGTTAAATATGAATAAACTGTTAATAACAAAAAACATCTCAGGCGTGGGCTAGGCAGTCAATGTTAACAAACTACTTAGTTAACAAAAATTCGTGGATCATTTCAACTGTTAACACTAGATCCTTTAGATCTCAAAGATGGCTAAAAAACGGATTAGAATAGATATGGAAGATTCTGATGGTGCACGCTATGACATCAAATTAGAAGGTAATGTAACTAGAGATAAAGTCCTCAAAATCTTTGAAATGATGGACCTAATGAATATTGAAGAAGAGAATGAAATTACCAATGTAGATTCTATTGGTGCAAAAATTTGGAATATTATAGATAAATTCTTCCCAATGGGAAAATTCACTTCAACAAACATTTTAGAAAAATATGAAGATGAATATAATGAGCCAGTAAAACTTAGTGTAATCTCTACATATCTATCAAGATTTTCTCAAAAAGGTAGGGTAAATAGGATAAGAAATGGTAGAGAATGGACATATCAAATTATCAAAATAGCCCAAAAACAACAATAACTAATCAAGAAATAGTAACTTTTCTAATCAACAATCTATCTTTTCCAAGAATAACTTTAACATATTCTCCTTTTTGGATGTCCATATACTTTCTAAATTGTTTTGGTATTGAAATTGTGCCTGCAGATGTTATTTTTACTAAAACTTCATTCTCATTTACAGACATATTCTTGTTATAATTTAATAATATATATAATTTAATAAATTATTTAATTCTTATTCCATTAAAAAATACGACTGTTTTTACCAAAATTGATCATATTTTTACAAAAATTATATACAAAAAAATCTAAAAATAATTTATTCTGTTATTGGAGTTGCTTCAGTTTGCTCAACTTTTGCAATACCTTTTTTGGTGATTGAGTAAGTATATGGTTTTGATTCTGTATTTCTTTCAACATATCCATCTTCAAACAACTTTTTCATCAGGCGTGAAGTATGTTCTCTGCTTTTCTTTAATGTGACTTGTATATCACGTGATGTCATAGCTTTGTTTGTGATTAGGTGTAACACATAATCAATTGGATTTGCAGGTGTAATATTGGGCACATTAGGCACAGAAATCTCTTTTTCAGAAGCAACTTCAGGCTTACTAACAATCTCAACAGGTTTTTCTTGAACTTCATTCTTTGCCAATTTTTCTAAAAATTGTTTTAATTCCAAATTTGGATCCTCTACTTTTTGCTCAATTCTCTGTATTTCTAATGCATCTAGGCGTATTTTCATATCAATTAACTGTCTTTCATAATATTCCAAACGTTCAGTTTGTGAGGCATCAAATACCTCACTTCTAGTTTTTACAAATGGACGTATTCGAAAATATGCATACAATCCTACAACTCCCACAATAAATGCTAAAATCACACCTAAAATCACTTCAGGTTCAGGAATTTCTATTAACATCACAACATCTATGCCTATAACGTGATTTATCGTGATTGAACAACATTAATTCACACTTTAGATTAACAATCTCACACTAACAATCACAAAGAAATCAATTTGAGTCTAATCTAACATATCACATACATCACATATTACATGCCTGTCTTACAAGCCTGTCTATCACACTAATCACTTCATCTTCTCTCTCAGGAAAAATATCACTCTCATTTATCACACTAATCTGTTCAGAAAGCTTTGATATCACATCTATATCATCAGGCAAAAGTATGCCTAAACCACGAAAAAGTATGATTGAGTAGAATAAACCAATTAATTTCTCTCTAGATTGCCCAACTTGTCTATAATATGCTCCTTTAGTTATAGAAAAATTGGATTCAAGAAGATCCTTTTGATTTAAAATAATTTCAACTTGTCTCTCTGTAAATAGTGATTTTTTGATAATTTTCTTAATAATATTGTTAAAATTAGATTCTTCTAACTTGTCCATAGCTATACAAATCTGTATACAGCATTCCAATTAAACTTTAAAGAGCCATACACAAACCCAATCTATGGCTGGAGATAAAGTTGAATCATTCCTAAAATCTGAATTAAAAAAGAAAAATGCATTATTATTTGTCTTAATAGACTCTGAAGTATCGAATCTAGAGGCATCAAGCAAGCTTGCTAAAGATGTAGAAAAGATTGGCGCTTCAGCAATCTTAGTTGGAGGTTCCTCTGCTACTGATCAAATTGAAATGGCACAAGTAGTCAAAGGTATCAAAAAAGGTCTAAAAATCCCAATAATTCTATTCCCAGGCAATGTAACAGGTGTAGTACCTGATGCTGATGCTATTCTGTTTAGTTCATTAATGAATTCTGAAAACCCTTATTTCATTACTCAGGCACAGGCATTGGGAGCACCAAGTGTTCTTAAATTTGGATTAGAACCACTTCCGACTGCATATTTAGTAATTGGAGATGGAACATCTGCATGGTTTGTTGGTTCAGCTAGAGGAATTCCATTTGAAAAACCAAAAATCGCAGCAGCATATTCATTGGCAGCACAATTCCTTGGTATGAGATTTGTATACCTTGAAGCAGGATCTGGCGCTAAAACTAACGTTACACCAGAAATGGTAAAGACCGTACGACATGTATTTAATGGATTTTTGATTGTGGGAGGTGGAATTAAAGATGAAAAAACCGCTGAAAGTCTTGTAAAAGCAGGAGCTGATGCTCTAGTTATTGGAACATTCCTTGAAAAAGGAGGTAGTCTCAAAAAATTAGAAAAAATAGCAAAAGCAATTCAAAGAAGCAAGTAGTACAAGTCTCATAATGTCTGAAAACGATACGATATCTCGAATTAGTGATATCAAAATGCCAGATTACTATCTTGATTACTATTCCAACCTTTCAAATGAAACATACTCAATTTTCCAACATGCAGCTGAAGCAAAATCTAGTCTAGCTGATTCATCAGGTAATATTGAGCCTAAAATCGCATTTGATTTGGCTGATAGAGTTGCAAAAATGCATGATATTGATATTGCAGATCACTTAAGAGAAATTTTAAAAATTAATGGAAAAGAGCTTTCAGCACTAATTCTGGCAAAAGAGATAGCTTCCGGCAAATACTGTCTTCCAGATGCTACTTTAGAAGATAAATTGGATCTTGCAGTGCGTGTTGGATTAGCAATAATTACTGAAGGTGTAACCATTGCTCCTTTACAAGGAATTAGTGAAGTAAAAATTAAAAAAAATAAGGATGGTTCAGAATACCTTTCTGTTTCCATCGCTGGTCCTATGCGTTCAGCAGGAGGAACAGAATCTGCTGTAACTCTGTTAATTGCAGATCATGTAAGAAAAATAGCTGGTCTATCAAAATTTCAAGCAAATTCATTTGATGATGAAACCGGTCGATTTGTAGAGGAATTACGTATCTATGAAAGAGAAGCAAGCAGCTTCCAATTCCATATTTTAGATGAAGATATTGAACATGTAATTTTGAATCTTCCTGTAGAATTGGCAGGTGTGGATACCGATCCATATGAGGTTGTTAATCATAAATCAATGGCTAGAATTCAAACTGATCGAGTAAGGGGTGGTGCCTTACGTGTTCTAAATGATGGTTTGATTGGAAGATCAAAAAAACTCCTCAAAAGAATAGAATTGTATAATCTTGATGGATGGGAATGGCTCAATGATTTGAAAGGGGCTGTTCAGACAGGAGATAATCAGGAAGATGCAGCAGCAAAAAGGATGCGTGAAGTGATTACAGGCAGATCAGTATTATCAATGCCTAACAAACTTGGTGGATTTCGTTTAAGATATGGTAGAGCATGCAATACAGGCTTTGCAGCAGTTGGTATTCATCCAGTTATTGCCGAAATTCTTGATCATACTGTTGCTGTTGGAACTCAAATCAAAATAGATATTCCTGGGAAAGGGGCAACTGTAGCCTTTGTTGATTCTATAGATACACCTACAGTTAGACTCAACAATGGAAATGTGGTAAAAATCCGAGATGTAAAACATGGTTTAGAAATTAAAAATAACATTGAAAAAATTCTCCATCTAGGTGATATTTTAATCTCATTTGGAGATTTTCTAGAAAATAATGCTCAACTAGTACCATCAGGATACGTAGAAGAACTTTGGATCGAAGAACTGAAACAAAAATTTCAGAAGTATGATCCAAACGATCAACATCTAAAACAATTTTTGAATAGAATTCCTACAATAGATGAAGCAGTAAAACTCTCATTAGATTTCAAAATCCCACTACATCCACATTACTTGTATTTTTGGGATAAAATTTCATCCGAAGAACTTCTCAAACTTTTAGAACCAAACAAAGTCAATGAATCCTACATCGAATATCCACTTCAAATCAAAAAAATTTTAGAAAACCTAGGAACTCCACATATAGTTGAAAATAATTTAATTATTCTAGAACAACAAGAAGCAAAAATTTTCTATAATCTACTCTTTCGAGAGAAACCAATTATCAGTGATTTGTCTGTCCCAAAAATACTATCAAAATCTTCAGGAATTCAAATCAAAAATAAATTTTCAACTAGTATTGGAGTTAGAATTGGGAGACCTGAAAAAGCAGCGGCAAGACAAATGAAACCTGCAACACATGTATTATTTCCAGTTGGTGAAAAAGGTGGACCTACCAGAGATCTTCTTAAAGCTTCACGAACTGAACATTTTTTTGCTAATATCTACAACCGACATTGCACAAAATGTAATCAACCCTCAATTGGAATTAAATGCTCAATTTGTGGCACAAAAACATCAATTAGTTTTAGATGTTCCAATTGTCGTGATACCTTAGAAGAACCCTTTTGTGAAAAATGTAAGCGTAAAGCTCCTGCACATTCTCATAAAGAATTTCCATTAAAAACACGATTACTTCTAGCTCAAGAAAAGATGGGAATACGTGCAAAAGAACCATTCAAAGGCGTTAAAGAATTAATTAATCAGGACAAAATTGCAGAACCTCTTGAGAAAGGACTAGTAAGACAAAATTTTGGATTGACCACATTTAAAGATGGAACTGTAAGATTTGATGCAACAAATTCCCCACTTACCCAATTCAAACCATCATGGATAGGAACTTCTATTGAAAAATTAAAACAACTTGGATACTCTTATGATATTGAAGGAAAACCACTTGAATCAGAAGATCAAACAATAGAGCTTCTTATGCAAGATGTAGTTGTTCCTTATGAAAGTGGAAATTATCTTGTATCTACTTGTAAATACATTGATGTTTTATTAGAAAAATTCTATGGTAAATCTCCGTTCTATAATGTGAAAAATTCAGAAGAACTAATTGGACATTTGATAATTGGATTAGCTCCACATACTTCTGTAGGAATTGTAGGAAGAATAATTGGATATACAGAAACTCATGTTTGTTTTGGAACTCCCAATTGGCATTCTGCAAAAAGAAGAGATGCAGATGGAGATGCAGATTCAATAATGCTTCTCATGGATAGTCTCCTTAATTTCTCAAGACAATTTCTTTCTGATAGAATTGGTGGTTTGATGGATGCACCATTACTTGTACAACCACATGTATTACCACATGAATCCCAACCTCAAGCACATAATCTTGAAGTTACAAAAATTTTACCTTTAGAATTTTTTGAATCTACTTTTGAACAAATAAAATCATCAGATGTTACATCAATTGAAATTATCAAATCCCGTCTTGAAACCGAAAGACAATTCTATGATTATCACTTTACACATACAACTTCATCTTTAACTACATCAAAATCAAGAAGTGCATATTCTACTCTTGGTTCAATGCTGGACAAATTTGATATGCAAGTAAAAAATGCCGAATTGATTAATGCTGTAAACACTTCAGAAATAGTCTCAAATGTAATTTCAACACACTTAGTTCCGGATTTAATGGGAAATCTTAGAGCATATGCTAGACAAAGTTTTAGGTGTACTGCATGTGGAAAATCATTTCGCAGAATGCCTCTCATACAAACTTGTATTTGTGGACATAAACTAATTGCCACCATTACAAGAGGTTCTGTAGAAAAATATCTTAAACTAGCAAAAAGATTAGTTGAAAAATACGATGTAGGTGAATATCAAAGAGGAAGAATTTTAGCATTATCTGATGAAATCGAATTAGTATTTGGAAAAAGTCAAGGAGATCAATCCTTACTCACTGACTATGCGTGAATCTATCTTAGTTTGACGTACTCGTAAGCACCTAATTTATTATCAAAACAGAATTTTACTTTTTGATAATCTTTTCTAAATGATTTTACTTTTGAAAGTAATTTCTTTGGATCTTTTTTATCAATTACAACTTGTTTTATGAAAGATGCAATCTCTTGCATCTCATTTTTCTTCATTCCTAATCTTGTAATTTCAGAAACTCCTAATCTAATTCCACCTGGATGGAAATAATTTCTTCCAGCTTTGATATCTCCTGGAATAAGTTGTCTGTTTACTATGATGTTTGCTTTTTCTAAATCAGCTTCTACCTTTCCTCCATCTGAATAATCTAAAACATTAACAGCAATTTGATGTGATTTTGTAAATCCTCTACTTTCACCTAATACTTTGAATCCTGCATCATTCAAAGCTTCGGCAAATATTTTGGCATTTTTAATTACTTCGACAGCATAATCTTTTCCAAATTCTAAGGCTTCAGCAAAAGCTACTGCTTTCCCAGCCATATGATGAATATGATGACTACTAGTTAGACCAGGAAAAGTTGCTTTCTTGATAACTTCTTCATGTTCTTTCGAACCTAAAACAAGTCCTCCTTGCGGTCCAAACAAAGTCTTATGAGTACTCATAGTCATTGTATCAGCTCCCTCACGTAATGGATCCTGGAATTTTCCTCCTGCAATTAATCCTGCAACATGAGCTGCATCATAATTGATATGCATATCATAACTCTTAAGAAAATCTGATAATTCTTTGACAGGATGAGGAAACAAGAATAATGAACCCCCAAACATTGCCATTTTAGGAAGACGATTTGTTTTTTTAAGATCTTTAACTTTTTGTTTTGTTTTATCTACATCTATTGTCATTTCTTCAGCATCAAATGGATAGAATTCTATCTCTAAACCATGTACTAAACCAGCAGTTCCAGAATGTTCTTTTTTACCATGTGAAATATGTCCACCTGCAGGGATTGAAGGTGCTAACATTACATCTCCAGGATTGGTATATCCTGAATAGACTGCTAAATTTGCAACAACACCTGAAATTGGTCGTACATCTGCAAATTTTGCTTTGTATAATTTTTTAGCTAACTTCATACATTCAAACTCAACATCATCAATGTAGACACATCCAGCGTAAACCCTTTCACCAGGCCAACCTTCAGCATACCTATTCCCAAAATCAGAAATTATTGCTTCTCTAACTGCAGGACTAGGAATATTTTCACTTGCAATCAGAGGAATTGAATTCTCAAACCATTTATGGTGTTCCTTTAACTTTGAAAAAATTTTATCATAAGATTGCCTATTTTGTGATTTGGCCATATTTTCCATCTTGATTTTCCCAATTTAAAAACACCGATATTATTTCAAAACTATCGATCTTGATCTGGAAGGTATAAAAGGGGAATCTGAAGTTTTTGCATCTATGGGAATGCAAGCAACTTCCAAGGGAAATATGCCTGTTGTTTTACTAAAAGAGGGTGGCTCTGAAACTAAAGGTAAAGAGGCCCAAAAGAACAACATTGCAGCAGCAAAAATTATCGCTGAAATTGTTCATACTAGTCTAGGTCCACGAGGAATGGATAAAATGCTAGTTGATTCCTTAGGTGATGTCACAATCACAAATGATGGTGCTACTATTCTAAAAGAGATTGATGTTCAACATCCAGCTGCAAAAATGCTAGTTGAAATCTCAAAAACAACAGATAATGAAGTAGGAGACGGTACAACTTCCGCTGTTGTATTGGCAGGTGCTTTACTTTCACAAGCTGAATCATTAATTGATCAAGAAGTACATCCAACAATTATTGTAGATGGATATAGAAAAGCTGCAAGAAAAGCTAAAGAATACTTGGAAGAAATTGCAGATTCAATCAATGCAAACGATAAAAATATTCTAAATAAAATTGCAAAAACTTCAATGCAAACTAAACTTGTTAGAAAGGATTCTGATTTACTTGCGGATATTATTGTAAAATCAGTACTTGCTGTCTCAGAAAAAACTGGTGAAACATATGATGTAGATATTGATGATATTAAAGTAGAAAAGAAAGCTGGAGGCTCAATTAAAGATTCTATGATTATTCAGGGTATTGTTCTTGATAAAGAAATTGTTCATGGTGGCATGCCTAGAAAAATAACTGATGCAAAAATTGCACTTATCAACACTGCTTTAGAAATTAGTAAAACTGAAACTGATTCAAAAATTAACATTTCAAATCCACAACAATTGAAATCATTTCTAGATGAAGAAAATAGAATGTTAAAGACAATGGTTGACAAAGTTATTGGTTCTGGCGCAAATGTTGTTTTATGTCAAAAAGGATTAGATGATATGGCTCAACATTATCTAGCAAAAGCAGGAATCATAGCAGTTAGAAGAATTAAAGAAAGTGATCTTACAAAATTAGCAAAAGCAACTGGTGCTAGAATAGTTACAAACCTTGATGATTTATTTGAAAAAGATCTTGGAACTGCAGAAGTTGTTGAAGAAAGAAAAATCGAAGAAGACAAGTGGGTATTTGTAGAAGGATGCAAACATCCAAAATCCGTTACTTTACTTCTTCGCGCAGGCTCACAAAGAGTTGTAGATGAAGTAGAACGTTCAGTACATGATGCTTTAATGGTTGTAAAAGATGTAATTCAAAAACCACAAATTGTTGCAGGTGGAGGTGCTCCTGAAACATTTGCGGCAACAAAACTTCGAGGTTGGTCAAAATCTTTAGAAGGACGAGAACAACTTGCAGCAGAAAAATTTGCTGATGCTTTAGAAGAACTCCCAATGGCTCTTGCAGACAATGCTGGAATGGATCCAATTGATACACTTACACTTCTTCGTTCTAAACAACAAAAAGGAGAAAAATGGACTGGAATAGATGTTATGAAAGCAAAAATTGGAAATATGAAATCTAGTGATATAATTGAACCACTTGCAGTTAAACTTCAAATTGTTTCAGCAGCAGCAGAAGCTGCTTGCATGATTCTTAGAATTGATGATGTTATTGCCACGCAAAAATCTGCCGGTGGTCCACCTGGTGGAGAAGGTGGAATGCCACCTGGAATGGGTGGAATGCCACCTGGAATGGGTGGAATGCCACCTGGAATGGGTGGAATGCCTGATATGGGCGGAATGATGTAATTATTTTGGAAATTATTCAAAACTTTAATTGCTAATCAATTTTACGAACAACATTGAATCAAATAACATCTAAAGCTATTACTGGATTCAAATACATCTATTTGGTTGCATTTTTTGCATTACTTGCAGGATTTTTTCATCCACTAATTACAAACACAAGTTTTGATGGAGTTATCAGTGGCGTTATCATTTTATTTGTAGGTCTTGCAGGTGGAGTTTTGTTATACAGAGCTGCTACATCGGAAAGTAAAAGAGCTATATTTCTTGGAAGTGGATTTGCTTTAATGGCTATTTCATTATACTATATTTTTCAATTTACTGGCAGGGCTTAGACATCAAAGTATAGATAAAATTCGTGTGGATGTGGTCTAATTGCTATCTCACGCTGATCTCTTCTTTCCAATTCAATTATTTTATCTATAACATCATTTGTGTAAATTGGATTAAGGAATTTTCTATCACTTTCTAATTCATCTAATGCTTCACCAAGACTTTTTGGCAAAACACCAATTCCTCTTTTTGCTCTATCAGATTTTGTCATCTTGAAAATATCGTCACGTACTTCATCTCCAGGATCCATCTTTTTCTTGACTCCATCCATACCAGCTGCTGTAACTGCTGCAAATACAAGATATGGATTTGATGAAGGATCTGGTGCCCTAAATTCTAGTCTTTTTAGGTTTGAATAGTTCTTTCCTTTGAGATGTTTTGGAACTCTAACTATGGCAGAACGATTTCCTGAACTCCATGCAATATATGCAGGAGCTTCATAACCTGGAACTAATCTATGATATGAATTGGTTGTCGGATTACAAATTGCAGATAGAGCTTTTGCATGATTAACTATTCCTCCACAGAAATATCTGCCAAGCTGACTTAACTCAATCTCATCATCTGGATCATAAAATGCATTTTCATTTCCTTTCCATAAACTAACATTTACATGCATACCAGAACCTGAATCCATTGCAATTGGTTTGGGCATCATTGTTGCAACTTTTCCATATTTTTGTGCAACATTTCTAATTACATACTTGTATGATTGTGCCGCATCTGCAGCATTTGTCATATAATCATATTTGATATCAATTTCACATTGTCCTGCTGTAGCTACTTCATGATGATGATTATCACATAAGATTCCAAAATTTTTGTTAAGAATATTTACACATTCATTTCTGTACGGTGTAAGGGTATCTGCTGGAGTACTAGGATAATATCCCTCTTGTAATCCCATTGGATATCCATCACCTGATTGATTCCATGGTGCTTCTTTTGATTCAATTGAGTATGATTGACCTTTGTACGGTGTTAGTACATCCCAATGTACCTTATCAAACACAAAGAATTCAACTTCAGGACCCCATGTACTAAAATCAAATCCCTGAGTTTTGATATATTCTTCAGCTTTTTGAGATATTCCTCTTGGGTCTCTTGATAATCGTCCTCTGTTTTCTCCCCAATAAACATCACATAGAAGTCTAGCAGTTTTATTTTCTGTCATCCAAGGAATTATTGCAAATGTATTTGGATCAGGTTTTAAAAGTAAATCCGAATCATCTATACTGGTAAATCCAATAATTGATGAACCATCTAATTTTGGTAACCCATCTCTCATTTGTTCTGGAGTAAAGGTGTTTGCTGAAATTGTAGTATGATGAAAATGTCCTGTAAGACCGGTAAACTGAAGATCGATAAACTGAATATTTTCGTGTTGAATTCTTGAAAAAACTTCGTCAGGTGAATATGTTACTTGGATAGCTTTACCGTGACTGACTTTATATGGCAATTTATTCTTCAATCAAACACAAATACATCAGCCATTTAAGGATTAGGTAAGAAATGTCAGAATCAAATCAAATAGATCTTAACTCGTTACATCATGCAGTTTTGCGTGAAACTGAAAGTGATTCTCTTTTAGAAATTGATCCAAACTTTTACAGAAATTTAGCTAATTTTATAGGAAATTTACAAAAACAAGAATTTGATGGAGTAGAAAATAAAATCAAAGATACTATGATAGAAATGGTAACTGAATTAACATCTTTACTAATCAAAATTAGATTGGATAAAATTTCAAAAACTACAGATTTAGAAATAAGCCATCTTTTAGATGAAGAAAAATTTATTCTTGATTCTCAAGAGGATCAGAAAGATAGAACAGAAATGATTCTTTCTGCAACAATTAATGGAAAATCGAAATTTTTAGAATCATTAGCTCAGAATCATAAAACTAAAAAAATTGTTATTCGATTTTTACACGAAGTAGATGAATTAGTTGGAGCCGATCTTGAAAAATATGGACCATTCAAAACAGAAGATATAGCAACTCTTCCATATGAGAATGCTCAGGCATTAATAGCAAAAAATATTGCAACCAAGGTCCATTTGGAAGATTAGATAGAAATTATACCTTTTATCATGATATTACATGTCTCATACAGGTGTTGATGTAATTGATTTTCTTTTTTACACAATTTATCCTGTAATCGGAATTTTTGTTGTAGAAGCTATTAGTAGATTAGCAAAAATACCAAAATGGATTAAACTATGGACACAAGCTGTAGTTTCTATTGGTTTTGGAGTTTATTATTGGTTTATTCTTCCAGCACCTCAAAATTTTCCATTAACAGCCATGGTTATGTTTGCACTTGCTATTGCATTAATTTATCAAGGAAGACGAGCAAAAATTTCTCCTGAAAAAAGTCCTTATTGATTTTAGAATTTTCCAAAAATTCGCTTTAGAATATTTGGTTTATTTCGTCCACCGTCACGAATAACTTTTCTCTCCCCAAATCTTTTTGCTCTAATTTGACTTAGTTTGACACATCTATGCTCTTCTGGGAGTCTATGTTCAGAACAAAATGGATCCTTACAGTAATTACACTGAAATGGCATATCGGTTAGATCACCACAATATGCACATTTTTCTGATTGCATATTTTTAATTACTATTTTTCTTTTAATAAAGGTGCCAATAATTTATTCTTCAAATTACTTTATGTCTAAACATTTTTACGATGTTTTACTTTACTTGGTTTAGAAATTAAATGATTAAAGATAAAGTTGCAATAATTACTGGTGCTAGTAGTGGAATTGGATTTGCGACGGCTTTGGCTTTATCAAAAGCAGGAGCAAAAGTTGCTATAGGTGCTAGGAGAGTTGATCGTTTAGAAGAACTTGCAAAAACAATATCAGCAAATGGAGGAGAAGTATTCTATCAAAAATTAGATGTAACGCAGAGAACTGAATGTGAAAATTTTGCTAAAGCAGTATTAGAAAAATGGAATTCTATTGATATTCTTGTGAATAATGCTGGATTGATGCCTTTGAGCTTCTTCAAAAGTCTCAAAGTTGATGAATGGGATAGAATGGTTGATGTTAATATCAAAGGTGTTTTGTATTCAACAGGTGCCGTAATTTCTCACATGAAAGAAAAAAAATCTGGTCATATAGTTAATCTTTCATCTGTTGCTGGAAGAATTGTTTTTCCTGCTGGTAGTGTTTATTGTGCAACCAAACATGCAGTAGCTGCATTTAGTGAAGGACTAAGACAAGAATTTAGTGTTCGCTCTAACATCCGAGTAACAAGTATTGAACCGGGAGTTGTTGCTACAGAACTTAATGACACGATTACTGATGAGTCATTACAAGGATTCATTGAAAATGCAAAGAAAATGGAAGCTTTACAAGCTGAAGATATTGCAAATGCTATTTTGTATGCTGTTGATTCACCATCACATGTTAATGTAAATGAAATTCTGATAAGACCTACAACTCAAGAACGCTAAGTTGACAAACATTCCTCATGTTGTTATTCTGGGAGGAGGATTTGGTGGACTTTCAGCTGCAAATGAATTAAGAAATTCATTGTCTACATCTGAAGTAAAAATTACTGTAATTGATAAAAAAGACTGGTTTATGGTAGGATTTGCTAAATTATGGATAGTTAATGGAACAAGAACTTTTGAAAATTCTACTGGTTCATTAAATGAATTACCAAAAAAAGAAATTGATTTTATCAAAGATGAAATCATATCGTTTGATCTTGAAAATAAGAAAGTAAATACCAAATCTCAAAAAATCTCATTTGATTTTCTAATAATTTCTATGGGTGCAATTTTAGCACCTCAAAAAATTCCTGGATTAGAAGAAAACGGATTTAATCTTTATGATCATAATCAACTGTTAGAAATTCGTCATAAACTAGAGAACATAGAATCTGGAAAAATAGCTATTTGTATTATGGGCATGCCTTACAAATGCCCTCCTGCTCCATTTGAGGCTAGTTTATTGATAGATTCTATGCTAAGAAAACGAGGAATTCGTGATTCGATTCAAATCCATTTTTACAGTCCTGCTCCAATTACATTACCTGCAGCTGGACCTAATGTAAGTAAACAAATCCTTGAACTAATAAATTCTGAAAAAATTATTTTTCATAATTCTAGTAAAATCAAATCTGTTGAATCAAATAAATTAATTTTTGAAAACAACGAAGCGGATTTTGATTTACTCTTATCAATACCACCTCATATTGCTCCAAAAATTATTTATGATTCTGGATTAGCAAAAGAGCCAGGATTCATTTCAATAGATAGAGATTGCAAAACATCTTTTGAAAATGTATTTGCTGTAGGCGATGTAACAAGTTTAACTGTTGCAGAAAACATGGCAGTTCCAAAAGCTGGAATTTTTGCAGAAGGAGAAGGAATAACAGTAGCTAAAAATATTATTTCAAAAATTCAATCCAAAGAAGATTACACATTATTTGATGGAAAAGGTGGGTGCTTCATTGAATCTGGTAGAGATACAGCATCTATAATTGAAGTTGATATGTTCTCAAATAATAAACCGACAACTAATCTTACTGAATCGACCTCTGATAATCTTTCTAAAAAGATTGAATTTGAAAGAGAACGATTATCAAAATGGTTATAGTTTATTCATCTGAATCTTTGTTTTTTGAAATATGTTCTAAAATTGCTCTAACTTCAACACCTAATTCTTGATTATTGTTAGATAGATTGAGTTTTTCTGGAAGACTATTTTTAAAATCCTCAGCTTCGGATTCTATACTTCGTTTTTGGATACAATCTAGATGATCTTCACCTGTAGCAGAAATCTTGTGACATATCTTACAAAGTTTCATGTTTTTGTTAATTAATAGGACGATTTAATAATTTCATTTTATGCCTCTGAATCGAGGGAACGTAGTCTAGCTTGGTATGATACTAGTCTGGGGGACTAGTGGTCGCAGGTTCAATTCCTGCCGTTCCCATTATAACTTAAGAATTTTAAGCAATTGTTCAAAATTTTCTTGTGATTTTTCTTGTTTGTATAATTTTAGAGCCTGAATAATTTTTTCTTTAGGTGAACTTTTGAATATTTTTTGAGTTTTTTTAGAAATCCCTGAACCAATAAAAAATGCCTGTGAAATTGATGTAACATTAGATGGTCTTCTTTGCGTACTGCCACTTTCAAAATCAATTAACGAAGATTTTGTTTTACCTACAATAACATGTTTTGAAATATTACTTAATTCACCATGATCAAATCCAATCTGATCTAGTCTATAACAATCCTCTAAGATATTTTTTATTGTAGATTTTAATTTTTTTGCACTACCAATACCTTTCAATGTTTCAATCCATTTGCTAAATTTTTCTCCTTCCAGATATTCCATCACCAAAAAATTTTTACTTGCATCAATCATTTTTGGACCAACATCGACAGAATTGACTAATTGTAACAAAGATGATTCATTCTTCATATTCTTTCTTTGAGAATCTGTTCTTCTAATTTTCAAAGCAACTTCTTTGTTTCCTCTTTTGGCAATTACTACAATACCTACGTATCCTTTGCCTAAAATTGCTAAATTCCCAAGTGTTGTGGGGCCAGTTAATGAAATTGATTTAATTTTTAATTTTTCTAATTCGCTGATCCTTGACTTAAGTTGTCTATTGGTTGCATTTGGATATCCTAAAATTTTTGAGTATGGGTCATCTGAAAATTTTTTAATTGAAATGAAGGAGAGTGCCATCTACTGAAATCAATTCAACTGCTTCCTTTTTAATTAATTTACTTAGGTTTTTGTTTCCTATTGATATCTTGAAACCTTTTTTGAGATCAGCCTGAAGACCTTTTGATATACATACTTGAAGGTTTTCCCTCAAAAACACTTTCATGAAATTTACTGCATCAACATATTTTCTTTTTTCCAGAGAAACTATTTTTTTGTCATTTCCTAGCCATACTAATTCGGCATTTTTAAGATTTTTAGAAATAAAACTATGGGTGCTACCTTCCCTAAAAAATTCTGGTCCCTTCTTTCGATATATTTCATTAATTTTTGTAGATTCTAAAAAGAACATTAGATAGGCTTCATTTTGTTGATCTGTGTATGATTTACTCCGAAGTACAGTAAAACCTCCTAATTCTAACTGCGTAGATAACATTGATGTTGTTCTTTTGATTTGTCCCCAAATTATATCTGGACTTCTAGGTTTGAAATTGAATTTTATCACCAGTAAATTTTTCCAAAATTTATTTACCACTCTTCGTTTTTTATCCTTGAAAAATCCTAAACTTGGATTATTCTTTAAAGCTCTAGAAATTAAAATAAATTTTCCAATATTTTCATCTGAAATAGCAGCTGCTAAATTTCTGTTACTGTCAATTGGATCGATAACCACAATTGATGTTTCAAATGATTTTGAGGTTTCCCCAATTATTTGATTCTCTTTTATTTTTGAAATTGATTTTATCAAATTTTCAAAACTTCCAAATTCTAAAATTAAAACTTCAGAAATATATCCACTGAATCCTTGTTTTGCAATCTCTGCACCATAAATTCCATTTGATTTTAAAAATGTCTTCAATACTCGAACTTCATTTTTCATCTTTGTTGTTAATGATTTTTTCATAAACTTTGTATGGAATGGTGATCTATCAGCAGCGCTTTTCCATTCTCCGATTTTTACATCATAACATGGTACTATGTTGATTTTTGTATTATTGATTTTAGCCTCAACATATGGATGTTGAGAATATCTTACATAGGGAGAATATTTTTTCAGTGAATTAAAACCAATTTTCTTTGAAATTTTTTCAAATTTTTCTTCAGATATAGTTTTTTTAAATTTAATGAAAATGTCAACGTCTGCATCTTTGGATAACCATGTACCCTTTGCAAAAGAACCACCAAATTCTAAACCAATCACTTCAGAATATTTTTCAATTTCTTTTTCTACCAGTTCAAAAGCTATTTCTGCAATTTGATTTTTTGATTTTTCTATTACTTTTGAAGGGATTACAGATTTAGAAACTTTAGAAATTATTTGTTTCATTTTCTTGCATTAATCTCCAATAAATCTGAATAGATAGGCCCACTTGAAGTAAGCTCACTTTTTTTCAATTTAATACTGGATATCTTTTGTATTCCAAAACTCTCCATTTTTTTATCTTCCAATTCTTTTGATATATCTCCAATCTTCTTTTTAATTCTAAATACTGTGATATGAGGTTTGAATGGTTTATCTGGTGAAAAACCCAATGGTTCTAGTATTTTTTTCACTTTTTCTGATAGATGAATAAGCATATTGCCACCATTTACGTCTGTTCCAATCCATATTATTCGAGGAAATTTAGGTTTTGGAAATACTCCGACTCCTTTTAGAAATACATCAAAACTCTCAAATTCTATTTTTTGGAGAGATTGGCATATTTTTTGACTCATTTCCTCTGAAATTTCACCTATGAATTGCAGAGTAAAATGAAAATTGTTTTCCTCAACTGGTTTAGCATCAATTTTTATTTCATTTTGAAATTTTTTGATTGAATTAATTATTATGCTATTTGTTATTTCAATTGCTACAAAAACACGCATTCTAACTTTTTTTGAATTATGTTTATAATTATTTCCGGTAGCTTCATAGACGAGCCTTTTATTTGATAATTGTTGACAAAACTAATCGTATGCTTAACCGGTATGCCTGGAGCCGGTAAATCCACTATTGCTGATGGCTTAAAATCTAAAGGATATGAAATAATCAATATGGGTAATGCCGTAAGAGAAGAAGCAAAAAAAAGAAACTTGGAATCCACAAGAGATAATCTTGGGAAATTAATGTTAGAGCTTAGAGAAAAGAATGGTCCAGGTGCTATTGCAGAATTAGTAAAGCCACAAATAGAATCATCAACATCAAATGTAATTTTAGTTGACGGTGTAAGATCAAATGATGAAATTCAAGTTCTCAAAAAATATGGTAATGTAAAATTATTAGCAATTCATGCATCAACTGATACTAGATTTGATTTTTTACAAAAAAGAGGAAGATCAGATGATCCTCAAACTAAACAACATTTTGAAGAAAGAGATAATCGTGAATTAGGTGTAGGTATTAGCAATTCAATTGCATTATCTGATTATGCAATTTCAAATATAGGATTAACAAAAGAAGAATTAATTGAACAATCTTTTAAAATTATTCAAAGTTGGCTGGAATGAAAATTCCAAATATTAATTGTAAAATTAAAATGGTTTGCCCAATCAATCTATCAGAAAATCCTGAGAAAGTCAAACAAGCAATTTCAAATATATTTCCATTTTCTGACATACAAAATGAAAATTTTTCAATTAAAGCACAATCATACGAATTACGTTCTTTGGAAAAAATCTACGAAACAATCATTTCAACCAAGTCTCAAAAAAGTTACATAAGAAATTTAGAGAATAATTTACAAGATGAAAAAACTTGGTTTTTTTTAAATAAACAAGCTGCTTTTGTAGAAAAAATTGCAATTTGTGATGAGGTTGAAGAATCTCCGTTAGGACCAATCAAGGTGATTTTAACCTCATCAAATATTGATGGAATAATTGATTGGTTAGCTTTTGCAAAATAATGAAAATTAGCTAAGAAAATTCAATCATTTTTGACTATTTTTTTTAGTTGGGATCTAAAATCTATTTTTTTGAATCATTCATTGATGTTCATCAAACTAGGCATAATTGCTGGTATTGTTATCTTGGGAGGGATGATCTTTTCTAATGAAATTGATAATCTGTTTCCCACAACATCTGCAACTGTATTTGATTCATTAAAAAATGATGTAAATAATTTTGGCACAAAAGCCTCGAATTCTGTAGAACAACGAATTGATTCATCAATTGATAAAATTGTAGATAAAACCACTGAAACAATATCTGATGAAATTAATGAAGTGGGAGATAAAGTAACTGATGAAATTTCTGATGTAAAAGAATCTTCTCAAAAAACAATCAAAGAAGAAATTTCAAACTTTAATCCTTTAGAATCAATTCAAAATATTTTAGGTGGTAATTCAAATTCAGATTCTAGTTCATCACCCATTCAAGAATCAACAAATGTTATTTCTGATAACAACATGTCAATAATTCCTGAAACACTTTCCTTATCAACTACACAACAATCTGATGATAACATACTTCTTCAATATGTTGATACAAGTGGTAAAACAAAAAGTGTTAATGTAGTAATTAGAACTGCTGATAAAGAAATTTTCTCTGGTACATTCTTTACTTCAATGTTTGATACAAATGTCAATGATGCAAGTGGAATTCCATATTATGTAGATATGATTGTTGAACATGAAGATTATGGAACTGTAACTTCATCAGTTTATAATCCAGGAGATTCATCTGATACAAAAATTAATGGAATATTTTCTCAATCATAATTTATTTTTAAATATTGAAACCAATTTTGGTATTGATTTTGCGCTAGTATTTCTAATTTTTAAATTCATTACTTCTGACATTTCTGTATCTTCTGGATTAATTTCTACTAGTATTGCATTGTTTTGTTTTGCGTAGATTGGAAGCATATTTGCTGGTGATACAACAAGTGATGTACCTGCAATTATCATTAAATCACATTGGCTTGCAAATCGCATAGCATTTTTCCATACATCTTGAGGTAACGATTCTCCAAACCATACTACATCAGGTCTAAGTATATTTCCACATTTACAAAGTGGAGGAATATTTGTAATTTCTGTTAAAATTTCTTCTTTATAGTTACACACACTGAACATTTGATCTTTACAATACTTCCATGAAGTTCTAATACCTTTGAACTACCGGCTTTTTGATGTAAGCCATCAATATTTTGTGTTAAAACCACGACTTCAGCATATTTTTCTAATTCAGCAATTGCTTTATGGCCTAGATTTGGATTGGCCTGAAAAATATTTGTCCTTCTTTCATTATACCACTCCCAAACTAGTTTTGGATTATCATAAAATGCATCTATTGTGGCTAGCTTCATTGCATCATGATTTCTCCATAATCCGTCTTTTCCTCTAAATGTCGGAATTCCACTTTCTTGTGAAATTCCAGCTCCTGTTACAAATACAATTTTTCTAAATTTTTGAATCTGTTCTTCAAATATTTCAAACATTTTATTTAATTTCTACTTCTAAAAGATCTTTGGCTGTAATTACTGAATCATGAATTTTTAATGCTTCTTTTAGATGTCCTATCTCATCTTTGTATCTTGCTGAAAAATGTGTTAAAATCAAATTCTTTACTTTTGCATTTTTACCCAATATTGCAGCTTGTTTTGCAGTAGAATGACATGTGTCTTGTGCTCTTAGTTTTTCTTCATCTAAAAATGTTGAATCAAAAACAAGATAGTCACAATCTGTAAAAAATTTTTCTAATTCTGGTGTAGGCATTGTGTCTCCAGAAATTCCAATTTTTTTACCTGGACGTTTTGCCCCTAACACTTGTTCTGGCTTTATTATTTTTTTGTTAATGATGACTTCCTTTCCTTTTTGTAACTCACTCCATAATTTTCCCTCAGGTATTCTCAATTGTTTTGCTTTTTCTAGATTAAATCTTCCAGCTTTATCTTTTTCTTGAAACAAATATGAATATGCTGTTACAGAATGACTTGCTTTACAAACATACATAGAAAATTTTTCATCTTCATAAATTTTCCCTTCTTTAATTGTAGTGATTATTATTGGAAATGATAATCCAAAATTTAATATTTTAATATTTGCTCCAATAAATTCTTCAATTCCATTTGGTCCAAAAATTTCCAATGTTTCAGTTCTATTTTGCATTGACATTGTTTGTAATAATCCTAAAATTCCCACACAATGATCACCATGCATATGCGTCACAAATAATTTCATTTTTTTATTCCAACCCAAACCTGATTTCATAAATGATATTTGAGCTGATTCACCTGCATCAAACATCAAAATTTCACCATCTCTTTCTAGGCAAATACATGACAATCCCCTATTTTCAGTGGGTTGTGCTGCAGATGTTCCTAAAAATACAAGTTTCATTTAATCAGAATTGTTCGTGTCAAGCTTTTATGCCTATAGATATGATATTTTTTTAATCCTGTTAACTTGGAATTAAAATCCAATTCTTTTTTGTACATAATTGCCACTCTTTTCCTTTTAGGTAGACTGGCAAAAAATTTCTTCAAAATTGCATGTGGTTTTTCTGATGCTTTTGAGGCAGTTCCATAGGGTAAATCAGTCACAATTCCATCAAATTTTTCTGATATTTTTGACAATTCTTGGAATTCAGAGTTAATTATTTGTGAATTATATCTATTAGCCTTAAGATTTGTTTTAGCTATTTCACACATTTTTTCGTCAAAATCTAATCCAATTCCATGAATACCCATTGATTCTGCTTCTAGAAGTGTGGTCCCTGTACCACAAAATGGATCACATACAGTTTCACCCTTCTTCATACCTATCAGATTTATCATCACCCTAGCTAACTTCCAATCTAATTCATGAGGATGCTTCTTGATCTTTTTTGGTCTTACTTGATTTTTTACTCGTTTTGAAAACCCAAAAAAGTTTTCTTGGTTGGTAAAAATCAAATATACTGTAATATCAGGATTTTCTAAATTTACTTTAGCATGTGAGAATTTTGATATCATATCTCCCATAGAACTTTCTAATTCTGGAATGTTGAATTGATTAGATGATAAATTTACTATTCTACAAACAAATGTTTTTGCATTTTTGAGAACTCCTACATTTTCTTCATCCAAAAATAATCCTGACATTTTACGTAGTATTTGTCCTGAAATTTTTACAAATGTTGCTCTTTTAGCTATTTCATTCCAATTTGTTTTTGATTGAACAATTACTAAATTAGAAATTACTTTAATTTTAGAAAATCGATCATACATTTTTGCTAATGCAGTAATCTCATCTATAGCAAGCTCTAGATAATCTTTAGATAATACAAAAAAACTTTCTGGCATAATTAAATTGCCTTTGCAATAATGTTAGAAATATCTACAATTGATGTTTTACCAGGAATTGTATTTGTACTAATAATTTTTGTTACACCTGCTTTTTTAATTCTTTTTTCTGCATCATTCATTAATAATGCATGTGTGCAAGCAACATACACTTTTTTGCATTTTTGCTTTTTAAGAAATTGAGTAGCTTTTACAATACTTCCTCCTGTACTAATCATATCGTCAACTAAAATCAAATCTCTGTTGGCAACTTCTGATATGTTCTTTGTCTTTATCTGAACTTTTCCCGTCTTTCTATCTCTTTTTTTCTCTAATGCAATATACTCTGAGCCTAATTCTTTTGCAAATTTTTGTGCTCTTTCTTTTCCACCCTGATCTGGCGATACTACAAGTGGGTTTTTTAGGCTCATTTTTTTGAAATGTTCTACTAATTCTGGAATTGCAGAGATATTTTTTGTTTTGATTGGAAAGTGTTTGAATCCAATCATACTGTGAATATCTACAGCAATAATTTTAGATGCACCTGCTCCTTTGAATAATTTTCCAAGAACTTTCATTGTTACAATTTCCCCTGGCAAAAACTCTCTATCTTGTCTTGCATATCCCATATATGGAATCACTGCAATAACTTCAGATGAAGTTTCTTTAGCTTTTGCAACAAGTGATAATGCTTGAATTAGATTTGTATCCACTGGAGGATATATTGATTGTATAACGATAGATCTTTTCTTAGAAATTTTTCCACTTAAGGTAATCTTACTTTCGCCATCTGCAAAAACCCTGATTTGTGATTTTACTAGATTTGCTTTTATTTTTCTAGATAATTTTTTTCCAACATCCTCAGAAGATTTTCCTGCAATTATTGATACTTTATTCAACAAGAAATGTCAATTAATGGGATTCTTAAGTTTTGAGAAGATTATTCTTCTCCACCTCCACCACGACCAAGATCACCTAGGCCATATTCGTCAATAACCTTGTTTCTATCTTCCACAAGCTTATCAATCTCTTCTTGTTCACGTTTTTCATCTCCCTGATATACAGTTCTGATTGGCCATGGAATTCTAATATCATATTTTTTAAATTCTTCATACATTATAATTCTCATGTCAGTTTTAGTTTTGAATTGTGCACCGTAATCTCTAACATAAACCCAAACTGAAAAATCCAATGATGAATCATTAAATTGATTAAATCTTACAACTGGTTGGTTAATATCAACATGAATATCTTTATCACAACCACAACTTGGTTGATTGTTTTTTAAATATGGACATTGCATTTGTCTTATGAGATGTTTTCCTTTTGCATCGATTACTTCATTCATCGCTCGCTTTCCAACTTTTACAAGTATAGCTGAAACTTGTTTAGGATCATTTAGATAAGAAACACCCACATCTACAATAGCAGGCACCATTTTGTTTCCTTGTGTATAGTTAATTATCTGTGCATTAACTAATTGCCTTGTTGGAATTATTGCAATTGATTCATTCAATGCATCTTTGATGTATGTAACTCTAGGCGTAATTCTATGCACATATCCATTATATCCAGTATCAAGCTTTATTCGCTCCCCTTCGACAAATATCTTGTCTTTTCTAATGAGAATATATGCAAAATAATTTTGCATTGTTTCTTGTAATGCTAATCCCAAACCAATTGCTAATCCTCCTGTTGCAGTAGCAAGAACAATCAAATCAACTCCCCACCATGCAACAACTCCTAAAATTGTTGCAATAAAAATTCCAACAGGAATAATTTGTTTTGCAGATTTTGGAATATTTTCACTTTTCTTTTTTGCATATCCTGGAGGACGAGAACTTGGGATTATTGGTTCATAACCACTTATTCTCTTCTCTTCTCTCCATATGTCAATTGGAAATATTTCCTCTGGTTTTACACCTGGTTTTAATTTTCTTCCAGATTGATTATTACCAGTAATACAATCTTGATAATATTTTTCATATTTTGTACGTTCTGAATTTTTCCATTCTTCAAATGGACTGTCAACTAATTTTTCATATCCTCCAATTGGATTGCCTCTTGTTGTTCTAAATTGTTCTAATTCTAGCATTCCTTCTTTTGTCTTTAGCTTTTCTCTAAATTCCTCTTCTTCAATATCTTCTGGAGTGACATTTGGTGGAACCCATTTGTATAATTTATGAAATAGGTTGTCTTCATCATCAATAAATCCTCTCATCTCAAACCAAGCATCAAAATCTTCTTTTTCTTGTGCAGATTTTTCATGTTTGTTAAGTGCAATTGGAATAAGATGAGAAACTGTATATCCAATTACTAAAATATTGAACGTGTTGAGGATCTTGGCAAATATTTCTTGAGGTGATACATTCTCACCATTAGCAACTGATAGCTGATCATCTAACAAAAGCCCAGTTTGTATGTGCACATTAATTACTGTAATGAATATAATTGCAAAAACTGGCAAAACTGCTCTTCGTAAAAATCTTGCAAAATGTGGTTTTTTATAATAAAATTTTTGTGAAGTCACCCATGATGAAAATTTTCTATAAACTAGAGTAATTCCAATTATGCCTGCTATCATAATAAAAAATGCAATTTGAAGTGTCTCTGATGATGCTAAAAGATGCCCAACAGTTTCAAATTCACCTGCAGAAATTTGTGATAAATCCTCTTCAGCCATCAATACTCACTATCTTAACCAAACACATGTTCTAGAATACAAAGGTTAACCAATATTACCATTATTTTTTGAAATTATGAGGAAATTATTTTTAAACTAAAAATTCCATGCCTAGGAACTCTGTAACTTTTATCAAGGGTAAGAGTACTATTTACAAAATGACCTATCAAGAATCAGCTTGGGATGATTCACCTTCACTCAAATCTTATACTTTATCAAACTTCAGAACTCTTCCTCAAATCCAAAAATTAAGCGAAGAAACTCAATTTGAAATGGAAGTTGTAGGGAACGTTTTGCCATTTAAAGCAAATAATTATGTTGTTGAACAACTAATTGACTGGAATAATATCCCAAACGATCCAATCTTTGTATTGACTTTTCCTCAAAAAGGTATGCTTAAACCAGAACATTATGCAAAAATGGAGAGTGCATTAAAAAATAATCTTGATAAAAAAGAAATTACATCTATTGCAAATGAAATTCGTTTACAATTAAATCCACATCCTGCAGGTCAAATGGAACTAAATGTTCCAACGTTAAAAGATGGAACTAAACTATATGGAATGCAACACAAATACAAAGAAACATGTCTCTTTTTCCCTAGTCAAAGTCAAACATGTCATGCATATTGTAGTTTTTGTTTTAGATGGCCACAATTTGTTGGTATGGATGAAATGAAGTTTGCAATGCAAGAAGGAGAACAACTTGTTCAATATGTTTCTGAACATCCAGAAATAAGTGATGTCTTATTTACTGGTGGTGATCCAATGATTATGAAAGCAAAAATTTTCTCAAAATATGTTGATGCTTTAATTAACGCCAAACTTCCTAACCTTAAAACAATTAGAATTGGAACAAAAGCTCTTGCTTATTGGCCTTACAAATTTTTAACTGATTCAGATTCTCAAGAAATGTTAGATGTTTTCAAAAAAATTACAGACAATGGATTACATCTTGCATTTATGGCACATTTTAACCATCTAAATGAACTATCAACAGATGCTGTAAAAAATGCAATTAAGGAAGTCAGAAAAACAGGAGCACAAATTCGAACTCAATCTCCATTATTAGCACATATCAATGATGATGCAGAAATGTGGGCAAAAATGTGGACTAAACAGGTTCAGCTTGGTTGTATTCCATATTACATGTTTGTTGTAAGAGATACTGGTGCACAACACTATTTTGGAATTCCACTAGTCAAAGCTTATGAAATTTTTAGAAAAGCATATTCTTCAGTTAGTGGATTAGCCAGAACAGTTCGTGGTCCTAGTATGTCTGCAACTCCAGGAAAAGTCCACGTAATTGGAACTGCAAATCTCAATGATCAAAAAGTAATTGTTTTGAGATTTTTACAAGGTAGAAATCCTGATTGGGTTCAAGTTCCATTCTTTGCAAAATATGATGAAAATGCAATTTGGTTAGATGATCTAAAACCTGCACTTACTGACAAATTCTTCTTTGATGAAGAGATGAAAAATTTCAAAGCCAAAAATCCAATTGAAGATTATCCAGAATCTTAGAATTAACCTGACTAACTTGACAATTCTAACTTACAAGATAACATTAGTAAATTAATTAATAAAATATATCAAAATTGAATGCAGATCAAGTTTTACAAACTATTAAAGACGAAAATATTTCCTTCATTGATTTTTGGTTTGTAGATATTTTTGGTGAATTACATAATGTAGGAATGCCTAGCTATGCAATTGATAAAAACAGTTTTGTAAATGGCCTTGAAAAATTAGATGCTAGCTCAATTGTTGGTTTTAAATCTGTAAATAACTCAGATATGATTTTAATGCCCGATCCAAATTCATTTAAAATTCTTCCAAGTGATTATGATCCAAGTAGTAGAAAAAATGCAAGAATTTTTTGTGATCTCTATGATGGAAGTACTGAAAAAGAATCAAGATACAACAGAGATTCTAGAGGTATCGCTCATAAAGCATCTGAAAAACTCAAAGAATTTGGATTGACTCATACTAATTGGGGACCTGAAATAGAATTTTTTGTATTTGATTCCATCAATGTTTATCCATCACCGTATGCAGCAACTCACTCAGGAGGAGGTTCTGGCTATTCAATTGAATCTAAGGAATCACCTTGGGCTAAAGGTAATGTAAGTACTGCCATCGATCTTAAAGAGGGATACTATCCATCACAACCAAAAGATACCTTGGAAGGATTTAGAAAAGATGTTTGTGATGATCTTTACAACTATTTTGGAATTAAAATTGAAGCAGAACATCACGAAGTAGCAACTTCTGGTCAATGTGAAATCAATTTGGTTTATGATGAAATGATTAGTATGGCAGATAATGTAATTGCGGTAAAAAATTTAGTAAAAGTTAAAGCTAAACGAAAAAACAAGGTAGCAACTTTTATGCCAAAACCAATTTTTGGTGATAATGCTTCTGCCATGCACACTCATCAAAGTCTATGGAATGGAAATTCCAATGTAATGTATGATCAAGACGATGATGTAGCACAAATGAGTCAAACTGGTAGATATTATGTTGGTGGAATTCTAAGTCATGCATCAGCTTTATGTGCCATATCTAATCCAACAACAAATTCATACAAACGTCTTGTCCCTGGATTTGAGGCTCCAGTCAATGTATGCTGGGGTTTAGCAAATCGCTCTACAGCAATCAGAGTTCCAATGTATAATCGAAATCAAGAAAAGAGTAAAAGAATTGAATATCGTGTACCTGATCCAACTGCAAATATCTATCTTTTAGAAGCTGCATTATTACTAGCAGGATTAGACGGAATCAAAAATAAAATAGATCCTGGAGATCCAGTTGAAGAAAATGTATACAAACTTTCTCCAGAAAAAAAACGTGAATATAGAATTGGATCCTTACCAGTATCCTTGAAGGGTGCATTGGATTCATTAGCAAGTGATTCTGCTTTCTTGGAGGAAATTTTCACAAAAGACTTCCTTAAGACATATTCTGAATTAAAATACAAAGAATATACTGCTTTTGCACAAACCCCAACAGCCTGGGAAGTTTCTATGTATGCAGATGCATAACTGGTACAAACATAGATTTTTTTAATGAAAATGAGTAGAACCTTTTTAAAATCAAATTCAGTTTTTTTATTATGCAATTAAAATTATTTCTGCTATTTTTGTTAATCATACCAGGATTATCAGGTATTGCATATGGTCATACTGTTGATGCTGTTGGTGATTATAGAGTTGAAATTGGTTGGATGAATGAACCTGTTGTTTCAGGAGAAACAAATGCAATTGAATTCTATGTTAGTCCATTAATTACATGCCCAGAAATTCCTGAACCGATAAAATGTGCCGAATCTCAAGAATTCAAAAACGGAATTCCTGATTTGAGAAAAACCATAAAAATGAAATTAATTTACAAAGATGAAAGTATTATCCTTCCTTTATCCCCTGATCATAATATTCCAGGAAAATACTATGCATTTGTAAATCCAACAATATCAGGATTTTATCAAGCAAATATTTTAGGAACAATTGTAGATACGCCAATTAGTTTATCCATGCATCCTCCTAAAGTTGATGAACGCGCATACATTGAATTTCCTGAGCCAGCAGATATTACAGTTCAACAAATGATTGATGGACATACAGCCTTAATTGAAGATGTAGGTGATCTAAAAGATTCAGTAAGTAATTTAGAAAATGATACACAAGACATGAATCTAGGATATGCTGGACTTGGACTTGGTATAATAGCTATTTCTATTGCAATAGTTGCTGTAGCAAAATCTAAAAAAAATTAGTTTGAACTTAGAAAATTATTTTGTTTTTTTAGAATTAAATACAAAATTGAACCAATTCCAATTATAGCTATTCCTACAAATACAATCTCGATCTCAAACTGTAATGTCATGTAAACTGTAGTTATAAATCCAAACATGGGTAATATAGGAAACTTTCCAACATTAATCGGAACTTTAAATGGTCTTTCCAAAGTTGGTTCGGTATATCTTAGAACTATTACTGCCAAATTAATTGCAGTAAATGTAATAACTACAGCAAAAACAACAATATTTGCTATAATTACAATATCTCCAACAAATGTAAATCCTACAGATGTAATTAAAATTCCTACTACTGCAATCCATGGAGTTTTTGTTTTATGATGAATTTTTCCAAAAAATTGCGGTAAGGAATTACTCTCTGCCATTCCATACAAAATACGTGCACCAGCTACAAGTGTTATCAAAACAGTACTAGCCGTTGCAAATAATGCAATTAGTGATATTGTGATATTTCCATTAATGCCTAAAACACTATGAGCTACATCTGCAAGTGGGGCAGATGATACGGATAATTCTTCCCAACTTAATATTCGAACAACCGATAATGAAACTAGAATGTAAATCACTCCTGTGATTACTATTGATAAAATGATAGCTCTTGGAATTGTCTTTTGAGGCCTTCTTACCTCTTCTGCTACATTTGCCATGTCTTCAAACCCAATAAATGCAAAGAAAATTAACACAAAAGCGAGAATTATTCCTGTTATTCCATTTGGTGCCTCAAAATAATCAACAGATTCAATAGGCTCAATTGTAAATCCTAGAATAATTATCAGTACTAATCCAGCAGCAGTAATAATTGCAAATATGGTATTAGCCCATGCCGATTCTTTTATTCCAATAAAATTTACTATTGATAAAACCCCAATCAAGAAAATAGCACCAACTGTAATTGGTAAATCAATAAACTGAGTTAGATATCCGCCAAATCCTAGAGATACTGTTGCAGCAACTATGATTGATGTAATTGCAGTTAACCACCCAATTATAAAACCAAAAAAATGATTCTTAAACGCATTTTTTACAAATGTATATTCTGCTGCCGCTTTTGGAAATAACGCAGCAAGTTCTGCATAACTTAATCCTGCAAACACTGCAACAATTGCACCTAACAAAAAAGAAATCCACATAGAATTTCCTGCAAAACCTGCTGCTTCTCCTATTAAGACGTAGATCCCAGCTCCAAGAATTAATCCAACACCATACATGGTAAGATGAAATAATCCCATGTGACGTTTTAATTCAGACATGATTGCTATCCTAAGAAATCAGTAAATTTAATCCATATCCTACAAAATATGCAACAATTGCAGCAATTCCACCAATGATTAATGTGTTGATTCCTGAATGCACCATAGATTTTTTAACAATTTTTCCTTTTATCATACCAACAAGGAAAAATGCAGAACATACAGACACAATAGAATATAGAAAAGCTTCTGAATTCATTTCTATTCCTATTATCATGAAAATCATAAACGGAATTAATGGAATTAATCCAACAAGATTGAAACCTACAAATGTACTTACAGAGCTATGCATGGGATTTTTTTCATCTTCAATTAATCCTAATTCCTCTTTCATCATTGTGTCTAACCACACTTTTCGTTTTGATGTAATAATCCGTACAACATCTTCCAACAATTCATCCTTGAAACCTTTTTTTCGATAAATTTCTCTAATTTCTTCTCTTTCTTGATCTTCTAAATTATCTATTTCCCACTCTTCTTGTCTCCTTTTCATTTCAACAAATTCATTTCTTGCTTTTGAAGCTTGATAATTTGCCGCAGCCATAGAAAATCCATCAGCAAATAAATTTGCAAATCCTAGAATTAATATGATGACTGCAGGTAACGAGGCGCCCATAACTCCTGCAACTATTGCAAAGGTTGTAACTGCACCATCTATAGAACCATAAATAAAATCATCAAAATGTATTTTCATTTTTAATTAGAAATTAATTTGATATTTGATTAATAAACATGAATAATTCCAATATTGAAAATCATAAACCTTTTTTATATTGAATAGATCTTGACATTAAACATGGCTAAATTGAAAAAAATTCTAGTTCCTCTTGATGGCTCACCAAATTCTATGAGAGGATTAGATAGAGCAATTGAAATTGCTAAAGGAGGAGATGCAGAAATTACAGGATTTTATGTATTTCACTTACCTCTAGCTGCCGGAATAAAATATACAGCAAAAATGAAAGAAGATGCACAAAAGAAAGCTGTAAAAGCAATTGGTCCTGCTATGAATAAAACTCAAAAGGCAGGTGCTACTTTCAAGTACAAAACCGGTGGTGGAAATACTGGCTCTGAAATTGTCAAATTTGCCAAAAATGGAAAGTTTGACATGATTGTAATTGGTGCAAGAGGATTAGGTGGTGCAAAAGAAGCATTTCTAGGAAGCACATCTAACTATGTTATGCACAAAACAAATGTTCCAGTATTAGTAGTCAAATAGTTCAATCTGAACTTTTTCTATTTTTTCCATATCCTTGATATTCTATACGTAATAACCTACAAGTATAGGAATTTGAAAAAATAATTTTGGTGTAGATTATGGTAGAAAGCAATTATGATATTTTAGGAATTTTAGAGGGCACAACAGAGAAAGAAATACGTGATGCATTTAGACGATTGGCTCTTCAATATCACTCAGATCGAGGAGGCGAAAATGAACAATTTATTAAAATTAAACAAGCATATGATGATCTAAAAATTGGTAAGAAATATCCAGAAACAGATTTTGAAAAATTAAAAAACTCCAAAGTATATTCAAATGATTCTGAAGCTGATGTAAGGAAAAAAAATCAGATTTTAGGTCAAGAACTATTCAAAGAAATGAAAACTGCTGAAGAATGGGCATCATCTTTGAACAACTCTAACACTACTGGAACTAGATTATTTGGATCAAAAACTCTTGGAGAAATTGAATTAGAAAGAAAAGCTACTGGAGCTTTATCAATCAAAGGAAATTTTATGGCAGGAAGTTTTTCATATGATGGTCCAATAATTATGCAAGGAAGTATCACAAGCCCTTCATGGACAGAAGAATATCAAACAAACATACATCTAACTAATGGAGATTTTAAATTCATTAATCCATTAGAAAATAAATACAAAATCGATAATGGTGCAAAAATCACTGTTGATAATGGTAATGTGGTTGTTGGAAATGTTTATGGAAGAAAATTTCGGGTAGAAGATCCTGTACGTGTAGGTGTTTTTCAAATTCAAGAACATAGAACTCATATTTCAGCCCCTAATGGAAAAATAATTGCAGAAAACCTTGCAAATACTGTATCCCTTGAAGCAGATTCTATCATTGTTTTAAATGTTGAAGATGATGTTATACTATCTGCACGAGAAATTTTATTTTATGGTGGAAAACTAACTTATGATTCTGTTATTGAACTAAAAGAAGGTGGTACAATACGATTTTTTGAAAATTTTTCTATTCAAGGTTTAAGCGGAGATGCAATCATTAAACTTGAAAATGGTAAAAAAATCAGGTTATTTGATCTTAAAACTAAAAAAATTAAAGATTTAGCTGATGAATTTGTACCCAACAAAGAAAATTACCCCAAAGATGCTACTATGGTTGGACATGGATTCACAATCACATATGCCATGCTTGATAATCTTTCATTGAAACCATCTAAAAAACAAAAAAAAGGATGGGCATCAAAATTTGGTTTTTCGAAAAAATAATCATTAAAAAATCAATTTTTAGGCATGGTAATGACCATTTCTGATAAATATGCCTTTTTTTGAAAAATATTTGTGAAAAAGATAGAGGCAGTAATTAAGAGAAAAAATTTCCCTACAATTAAAACCAATTTGAATGCTGTAGGAACTTACATTATTGATAAACGAAATTTAGATGATAGTCATATTTATGATGAGTCTCAAGGTTCTCGTGTTGGCTCTACTGGATTAAAATCAGTACCACTTGCAAAAATCGAAATGGTTGTTTCTGATAAAGAAGCTAGAAAAGTTGTTGAAATGATTTCTAAAAACTCTGGCTTATCATCAATACATGGTGGAAAAATTTTCGTCTCTGAAATGGAAGAAGTTGTAGACATGGAAACTCTTGATGGACAACAAGATCTTGAAATTACTCATGAACAAAAAACTGAATCAAAACCATTACCTAAAAGAAGTAGATTTGTTCCATTACAAAAATTTACTCTAAACAAATTGCAAAGAATCTATGAAGAAAATAAAGAAATACTAAGAGATGATTATAGAATAAAATCCTTTAGTGATTTTGTAAATTATTGCATTATGAAATCTTTGCCAACTCTAGAAAAACAACTAAAGAATCCTACAATTGTTTATGAAAATAATTTCGGTGATTATTAGTTATACTACAAAGTTGGCAAAAAGAGATACAATCCAATTAAAGTCATTCCTATAACTGCAAGTCCCAATTTGGCGATAAAAATTTTGGATACTTTCATACAACTAAACCAACAAGCAATGGCACAACAATAATTCCTGCTATTGCAAGAATTTTGAATATATCTTTAGGCTCTAATGGTTTCATTTCTTCTCTACGAAACAATTTACTTTTACGAATAGAGTCTATGTTCATATCTCTAGATTGTAGATTCTCCTTCATCACCAGTAGCAATATCTACTGCACGCAAAATCTGAGAAACAAAGATTTTTCCTACTCTGCCATTATCTTTGATAATTCCTATAACTTCATCTTCTTTTGTGTCTGAAATAATAGCTTCCAATCTGTATTTTTCATTGAATTGAGGAACAAAAATTTCACTACCTTTTGATGCGTGTATCTCAGGTCCTGGTTTCTTTCCTCTTCCTCTGACTTTAGAGACTGTTAGACCACCAATGCCAATTTCTTTTAGCCCTTCACTAATGGCCATGACATCGTTTTCTCCAAGTATGACTTCTATTTTGAGCATTTAGTAATTGTAGTATAATTTACACAAATATAATTTCTGATTTTGATAACTATTTGATTATCAATTGATAATCAAATTTAGACATTGTTATTAATTTAAAATTAAATTTTTTATCATGGTTCTGGATTCTGGAGATACAGCATGGATGCTTGTCGCAGGTAGTCTTGTGCTATTAATGATCCCCGCATTAGGTCTCTTTGAATCTGGACTTTTGAGAAAGAAAAATGCAGCATCTATTTTCATGCAAATTTTCTTTGGTTTGGCACTTTTGAGTGTGATGTGGTTTGTATTTGGATTTAGTATTTCGTTTGGTCCATCGACACAAGGTTTAGTTGGAAATATGGATTGGGTATTCCTGAAAGGAGTTCCGTCAGATGCTCCACTTGAACAATATGCACCAACAATTCCTGGTGTATTATTTGTGAAATTCCAATTAATGTTTGCAGCAATTACTCCGTTATTACTTACTGGAACAATTGCTGAAAGAATGAAGTTTAGCTCATTTATCATATTCATAGCAGCATGGTCAATGCTAATCTATTATCCTCTAGTTCACTGGGTTTGGGGTGGAGGTTGGTTAGCACAACTCGGTGTTGTTGATTTTGCTGGTGGTATTGTAATTCACACAAGTGTTGGTATGGCAGCTTTAGCTGCCGCTCTAGTACTTGGTAAGAGAAGAAATTACGGTCCTGCAATAATGATTCCTCATAGTATTCCTCTTGCAGTTCTTGGTTCATCCTTGTTATGGCTAGGATGGTTTGGATTTAACGCAGGAAGTGCTCTTTCTGCATCAGGTGGTGTTGCTGGTAATACAGTAATTGTAACTCACATGGCTTCATCAGTTTCTGCTTTAATTTGGGCTGGTCTTTCATGGATTAGAACTGGAAAACCATCAGTTGTAGCTACAATTAATGGTGCTATTGCAGGTCTAGCTGGAATCACTCCTGCATCTGGATTTGTAAGCGCTGAACATGCTTTTGTTATAGGAATAGCAATTGGTGTAATATCATATTCCGGCGTAGTACTATTCAAAGAAAAATTACACATTGATGATGCACTTGATGTAAGCTCTGTTCACGGAGTTGCTGGTATTGTTGGTGCACTTGCTATAGGAATTTTTGCAAGTACCGCAATTAATCCTGGAGGAGTAGATGGTTTACTTTTCGGAAATCCTGATCAACTTTGGATACAAGCTGTAGGGGTTGGTGTTGCAGCTGCAATGGGCTTTGGTGGAACATGGATTCTTATGCAAGTTATTAAACATCTTATTGGAATTAGAGTTTCACCTGAAGTTGAAGATATTGGTTTAGATATTAGTGAACATGCTGAATCAGCATATTCTGATGAAGAAGAATTCATGCTAAGTATGGATGAATATACAGAAGATTTACAGGAAAAGGATGAAATACTCTTCAAAAAGAAGAAGTCTGATAGTGCTAAAAAATGACAATCAATTACGAAGAATTATCTAAAAAAGTTCTAGATTTAGATCCTAAAATTAGATTTGCAGGTGTTGCAAATAGTAAGGGAGAAATGATTGCTGGTGGACAAAAAGATAATGTTGAAAAAATTTTAGATGGTGAAAATGTAAAGATGTCGATTCATTATGCACTACAAAAAAGAGATCTTTATACAAATTTAGCATACAAAATTGGCTCAGAACTATCATCCATTACTGAATATGAAAAAGTTACCATGATTAGTATTCCAGTAAATTCTAACGATTTGTTTATGATAAGTACAGAACCAAGAGCTGATTATTTGAAAATTATTGATTTTATTCGTTCATCACTTAATTCTCAAAACTAAAAATTACTACAGGCATAATATACTGGGAAGAGTTGATATTCATATAAAAAAACTATAGAATAAAAATGTCCATCTCATTTAATCTTGGCAAAAAACTTGTTTTACTTGTAATGCTTGTAAGCATAACTGCATTAGGAATTACATCTTACATGAGTATAGATTATGCATCTGAGACTCTAAAAGAAAGAGGAGGTGAATTATTAATCGGAGAATCTTCTATTAGAGGAGAATCTTTAAAATCAATTTTTGAATCTAGGATTGAACAAAATCATATACTTGCAAATGATCCCATGATTCAATCATTAGTTTCAGAAATGAATCAAATTCCAAAAAATCAACTAAAAGAATTTCAAGAAAGTAATCGTAGAGATTTTTTGATTCAAATTCAAGCATTTCAAGAATTAATTGGATTTTCAATAGGGTTTGAAGATACAAAAATTATTGGAAATAATGGAAACATTTACTTTTCTCTTGTTGGAAATACAGAAGATAATTTTAGTGAAAATGAATTTTTTAAGAGAGGATTGGAAAGTTCTTTCATTGATTTTGAATCAATAAAATCTGGTAAAAAATTAATTGTTATTTCTCCAATATTTGCCAAAGATAGTAAAAAAGGAGATGAACCAATTGGCGTAATTATCTCAAAAATGAGGACTGCATCAATTGACAATGTTTTGGTTAATAGAAGCGGATTGGGTGAAACCGGGGAGGTTTACATTGTTAATGATGATTATTTGATGTTATCTGAATCAAGATTTTTTGAAGATGCTGTATTCCAACAACGAGTAGATACAGTTGCTGTACAGAAATGTTTCAAGGAAGGAGAAGATCATGTTGGATTTTATACTGATTATAGAAACATTCCAATTTATGGTTCATCTTATTGTGCAGTAGATTTTGGAATTGTTTTACTTGCAGAAATGGATGAAAAAGAATTAGTTGAACCAATAAAAATTCTCCAAACTAGAATTCTCCTAACGAGCCTACTTATCACAATGATGATGGGATTAGTTGCATATTTTGCTGCAGAATCATTATCTCATCCATTAAGAGCACTCAAAAATGCTGCAAACAAAATTGCAAATGGAAAGTTTGATGTTAGGACAAATATTACAACAGGTGATGAAATTGGAGAATTATCACGTGCATTTGATTCGATGGCAGAAAAACTTGAAGAATCAATAATTGAGATCAAAGAGAAAGAAGAAATTATTAAAGAACTCGCAGGTGGTAATCTTCTAAAGTTTTCTCAACATGAAGAAAATGATTGTGTGGGAGTAATTGACATGACTGATTCCACCAGAATTTCATCTAAATTATCAGATGATGATGTGAGTAAAATGTATGAAATATTTCTAAATTTTATGGCTAGAATTATTCTTAAACATAATGGAGAAGTCGTAAAAAATATTGGAGATGCTTTAATGTTCAGATTTGCAAACATAGATTCTAAAGATACCCAAGCCATGAAAAATGTTCTAGAATGCTGTTTAGATATGATTGAATCTCATGATGAATTAAAGAAAGAGCTTAATGCAAATAATATAGATGCATTAGATTATAAAATCAGTGCCACATATGGCTCTGTCAAAGTAGCTGAAAGTACAACTTCTAAAATTTCAGATATTTTCGGTCCTACAGTAAATAGATGTTTCAAGATTAATTCATTTTGTCCAAAAAATAGTATTGTAGTTGGTAATAACATGTATGAAATTCTAAAGGACATGCAAGAATACGAATTTTCACAATTTTGTTCAATTGAAATGAAAGCAAAATATGATTACAGTATTTATGAAGTTAAAAGAAAAAACTAGCCTGAAATCCTGATATTCTACCAATCAGTCTATCAAAAAACAATCATTTGCAAAAATGAAAATTACATCAAGTATTTAATTAACCAAATTGTGGCTATATAATATGAAATTTTTATTTTACTCGTTAATCTTTGTATTTCTAACTTCATCATCCTTTGTTTATGCTGATGAATACATTATTGATATCCCATTAGGAGCATATAATCCTGAACTAAATACTGTAGCAGAAGTTTGGTATGATCCTCCTCAAATTTTTGTAACTGTGGATGATACTATTACGTGGTACAATGATGATAAAGAAGGTCATACAGTAACAAGTGGAGAAGGTTCAGGACGATTTGGTTGGATGAGTGATAATTTTGGAAAATCAAACGGTATTTTTGATAGTGGTAGATTCATGCCAGGAGATTCTTGGTCATACAAATTTGAAGAGTCTGGAACATTTTCTTACTATTGCACCATTCATCCTTGGATGGAAGGAATTGTAGTTGTTGAAAAAGAAATTCCTGATTTCCCTCATGATGCAACAGGGAAAAAATTAGAATTTCCATTATTACAATATACACCAGATAGAAGAATAGAAGTAAATCTAACATGGGATCCGCCCGTAATTAAAACTCATGAAAAAGTACAATTTGTTTATCAATTTTATGATCCACAAACAAATTCTAATTTAGCTGAAATGAAATATAATTTTGTTATATTTCAAAATGGTCAAGAAATATTTCGAGATGAAGGATTAAGTCAAATTGGTGGTGATTATAGAAATTTTGTTTTTAGCGAGTCAGGTTCTGTTATAATAAGAATAGAAGGAATTGAATCTCCTTCAATTTTTGCTGAGGAGAGCGTAACTGTTTCTGGAAATGTACAAAGTAAAGAACAACGTTCTGTAGATTTTACAGCTGCAGTATATGACAATCCAGAAAAATCATCTCATGAAACCTATCATACAAAACCAGCTCAAAGATTAACGACATATTACGAATTAATGCTTATAATTATTCTAATTCCTGGTGTTATGTTCCTTGTAGCTTTATTTTGGTTAAAACAAAAACCAAAAATTAAAGATGATACGCAAGGCGCTGTTAAAATCTAAAATAATAAAAAGAAATTAAAAATTGTTGAACTAATCTAATCGATTAATTCAGTCCAACCTTTGACGAAGACTGAGTTCTTGTAGAGTGGAACTGGTTGTCCAACAGTAAAGTCCATTGGTCTCATCCAAAAGATTGCTTTTGTTGGGCATACACCGATGCATGCACCATCAGAAATACATCTTTCTGGGTAGAAGACAAATGCTTTACCTCTCTTCCAGCCTTCAACTGGTTTTACTCTAAGGACATCTGGTCCAAGTGTGGTACAGATTTCTACACATAGTGCACATCCGATACACATTTGTTCGCTGATGTCTGGAATAATTCCTACTGGCATAACAAAATTATTTCTTGATTTGGTCTTAATATAATTTGCCTAAAAATATGGTTCTATAACGGCGTTTGATATTTTATAACGCCGTTTCAAATTCTGATCGCTAGAAATAATCCTCAAAAATTCTCAGATTTATTTTAAGAATTTTTATGATATGTCTAGAGTTCTGAATAACAAACGGTTTTCATTTTTTTCAAGGAAAAATATACCTGTTTTTTCTGATTTTATGATATGTTTTCCCCCTGGAGATAATGCCCAACTATTGTTTTCTTTTTTCTTAGCCATTCCAGTTATCAAAATAGATGATTTACTATGATTTCCTAATGAAGATAATAACATTATACATGAATTAATGAATCTAGCAGATTCTAAATTTTCAAACACATTGTATGCACCATTAAACGAATCAATTATCACCAAAAATCTTTCTTTTGATACTTTGGAAATAATTTCTGATAATTTTTTTTCCCAATTTGTTCTATTTGGATAAAAAATAGTCACATTATCTTTTTTTTGAATCATCCCAGATTCAACATATCCAGTATACAGTAAATCCATATCAATAACAATTATGGGATCCTCAGTTGAATTAATTAATCTGTAAAGAAATTCCATTTTATGAAACGGTTTTGAACATAATACAATGTTGGGATTATTTTGTTCAAATTTCATTTGAATCTGAGTTAAATCATTCTCTACTATTTGCTCAGGATTTTTATCCAACACTACTTTAAGATTTTACAGATATAATAATGAATTTAGCAACAAAAGATTTCTCAGATGATTTTCCAGCATCAGATAAAATCTATCTAAACAATGCCTCTGTATCTCTAATGCCTACTCAAAGTATTGAAGCAATGAAAGAATTTCTTATTTCATACAACTCTATTGGTCCTGATTCTAAAGAATCTGAACCCTTTGTTACCGAAAAACTACAAAATGTTAGAAAAACAATAGCAAAAATAATTTCTTGCCAACCTGATGAAATTATTCTCACACAAAGTACAACTGATGGAATAAACTTTGTAGCAAATGGATTAACTTTTGATAATGATTCTAACATAATTATTCGTGGAATGACTCATGAACATCATGCTAATTTTTATCCTTGGATAAAATTAAAAGAGAAAATCACAATACAAAATCTTCCTATTGATGAAAATGGATTTTTTCGATTAGATGATTTAGAATCTCTTGTAAATGAAAATACAAAATTGGTTGCACTAAGTCATGCATTGTATAATACAGGTTCAATTTTACCTGTAGAAGAAATAGGAAAAGTTCTTGAAAATAACGTTCCATTTTTTATTGATAGTGCGCAAACTATTGGTTGTATTGGAGATGTTGATGTATCAAAAACAAAATGTGATTTTATGTCATTTAATGGCTCTAAGTGGCTTTGTGGTCCAATGGGAACGGGATTATTCTATTGTAATAGAAAGTCGAGTGAATTATTAGAACCAAAAACAATTGGTGGTGAATCTGCAATCATTTACGACGACTCAAAACTTGCCTTTAAGGAATTACCAGATAAATTTCAAACAGGCTTTAGAAATTATGTAGGAATTGTCGGATTAGCATCATCTGCAAACTATATGCTTGATCTTGGAATGAATAATATTCGTGAAAAAAATCAATATCTTTCTAATTTATTTAGAGAAGAATTATCAAAAATCCCAAATATTATTTTGTATGGTCCTGATGATCAAAATCTGAGAACCAGTATTATTTCATTTAATATCAAAGGATATGATTCACAAGAAGTTGTGGATAAATTAGAAAAACAAAATATCATTTTAGCTGTAAGAGAAATCATGGATCAAAAAATTGTACGAGCATCTCCACACTTTTTCAATTCTGAATCTCAAATGCTTGAAGTAATTTCTGCAATAAAGAAATTATAGATTTTCTTGCTCTTCAATAACCATCATTGTTAGTGTCGATTGAACTTTACTGATTTTTCTAACTTTGTTGGTGATTATTGCACGTAGTTTTTCAGCATCATCTGATGATAATTTCAAGACAATGTCATAAACTCCATACACTCCTTGAACCTCAAATTTGACATTTTCTTCAACAAGAATTTGTTTTACTTCATTGATTATTGATTCGTCTGATCCTAAATCAGAATTCAATAGAACATATGCTGTAGGCACAAGGGGTTTTTTCATCAGACAGTATTTAACCTTTCATTGTTAAAAAACTGATTAATCCCCATTACATTATGTTGATGTGAAAGCTATAGATTTGTCACTTACAATATCTGAATCTATTCCAAGTTTTCCAGGTTCTCCCACACCACAATTCATTGATTGGTCAGATATCAAAAAAGATGGATATAATCTTGAGTTGTTATTTCTGAGTTCTCATACAGGTACACATCTTGATGCACCATATCATTTTGTAAAAAATGGTTTAAAAATAAACCAAATTCCTCTTGAAAGATTGATTGGAAGAGGTATTTTGGTCAAACTCAAAAAATCAAACAATACTCCTATCACAAAATCTGATATTACAACATTTGAAAAAAATAATGGCAAAATACCAAATCATTCATCGATTTTTTTCTATACTGAATGGCAAAAAAATCTAAAAAAACAAAACTACTTTACTGAAAATCCTGGATTGGATAAATCATCTGCAAAATATCTTGTATCAAAAAAAATTAATCTTGTTGGAATTGATTCTCCAAGTATAGATCTTGGAAAAGATGAATCGTTTAGTGTTCATCACATTTTTTCAAAAAATAATATTCTTATCGTTGAAAATCTAGCAAACTTGAATAAAATAAACTCAAAAGAATTTACTTTTACAATTCTTCCATTAAAACTAAAAGATGCTACAGGTTCGCCTGTTCGTGCAGTAGCATCTTAATTTGATTTAGCAATACTAAAAATATAGAATCAATCTAATGATTTTATGAGTAAACCTGGGAATATCTGGAGAAAGGTTCATGGAAAAATTACAAAGAAACCAACAAATTTTTCATGGCTAATTGAAGAGAAACTAGCAGGCTCTGGTATACCAACTAGTTATGATGAATTTGATTGGTTACTAAATCAAGGAGTAAAATCAATTGTTACAATGACTGAACAATCGTTACCTGATGATTGGGTACAAAATATTGGATATTTGCATGTACCAACACCTGACTTGACAGCTCCTGATATGGATAGAATAGATTCTGCAGTGGATTTCATACATGAACAAATTAAAAACGAACAAGCTGTAATGGTTCACTGTGCAGCTGGAATGGGTAGAGCAGGAACAATACTTGCATGTTATTTTATCAAATATCAAAAATATTCAGCAGATGATGCAATTAAAAAAATTAGAAATGAAAGACCTGGTTCAATTCAATCTGAAGTACAAGAACTAGCTATTGGATTTTATGAAAAACATGTGAGAAATTAGTTTAAACAAATTCTGAAACTAATTTTCCATCTACTACTTTAATTTTCAAGGTTTTATCTTCTTGAAAAAATAAAGTTAATCCACCATCTGAATCAGGATCTTCGACTTTGACAAGTTCTAGCATTTTAATTCCATCAAATTTATCCATTCATTTCACCTATTCTGGGATTGATACGGTCTCAATTTTTCCATCAACTGCTTTGATGAACATAAACCTGTTATCTTTGAAGATAAAAGTAATTCCTCCCTCTTTATCAGGTTCTTCAACTTCAAGTATTGGTTGTCCTAGCAGACCATCATATTTTGCCATTAATAATTACCCAAAAAAGTTCCTTATATCCCTAATTGATTGTAATCTCAATTTCACTAGAATTGTTTTTTACACTTCCAGTTTCCGTATAATCGTGTTTTTGCCAAGATGCAAAAGCTTCTGCTCCAATCTTATGTTTACCTGGTCCTAAATCTGATGCTTTGAAAACAAATTTTTCGTTAAAATCAAACAATTCTTGTCTAACTTCTTCTTCTGATAATCTGATAAATGGCTCAAAATTTTTAGCTACTTGAACCCAAATTCGTCTGTCTTTCATTGGGTTAACCAGTTTTGGATTTCTTGTCCAAAAAATGGATGCCTTTCGGTATGTATCAATAGTTCTGCCTAATTCCTTCTTTCTGAATCCTCCTGACGTCAATTTGATACCATATTTCATTTTAAATGAAACATCATTGTTATTGTACGCTTTAGTCCAATTAGCCTCATTGAAGGCATTTCTAATGTCTCCTTCTACTGAAAATTGGACATTTATCTCAACATTTTCATCCGATGAGTACTCATCCTTTGATTTTACTAACTCGATCGCTGAAATCCTGCTTTCTCCCATTTTACCCGCTCATAATGATTTATATCCGCAATAAGTGCTTTTTCTGAATACATGAACGCACAAGTGATCAGTTCTGAGCCTAAAGAAATCAGCCTTTCAATCACTGAAACTGATATAGGAATTTTGTACATTATTCAACACGAACTCCTAAAAGCATCAAATATCGATTTTGCAGGTGTAATTGTAAAACATCCTCTTACCAATGAATGTTGGATGAGAATTAATTCAAGTTCAAAACCACTCGGTGAAATTAAAAAAGCAACCGATTCAGCAATCAAAATGGCTGAAGAGTTCAAACAACTATTCCATTCTAAAATTAAGGTAAATTAGATTGAAATTTTGCCCCAAATGTGAGGTCAAATTAAAAAATAATGGTTCAGGCCTTCAATGTTCTAAATGTGGATATACTGAAGGAGGAGAATCAAAACCTACAAAAAAAATTCTCACTGAAGAAGAACCAGATTTCTCACTATTAGCTTTTGAAGGAAATGAAGGAGAAGAAACCAATCCAACAGTGAAAATTGATTGTGAAAAATGTGGACATGATGAAGCAGTTGGTTGGATGTTCCAAACAAGAAGTGCAGATGAACCCACAACTAGATTTTATCGATGTCAGAAATGTAAATACACCTGGCGTGATTACACATAACGTTTAACTTGTACTTATAGAGAAGAAAATTGATTTGACTTTTGGAGCAAAAACCAGTGGATCAGATGATCTAAAAGCCATTATTTCTGCAATTTCTACACTTGTTGAAGAAGCAACTTTTGTAGCTACTGCAGAAGGAATAACTTTCAGAGGAATGGATCCATCTCATGTTGCCTTAATTGACATATCTTGGCCAAATTCTGCATTTGAAAAATACGAATGTGATAGTGATATTAAATTTGGTGTAAGAATAGATGAATTTTCCAAACTTATCAAAAGAGCTGACAAAAAAGACAGCATAGAGATTAGTATCTCAGAACAAAACATGTTACTTGTAACAGTTGGAAAAAATAAAAAATACAAAATGCGTTTAATTGAAAGTTCTGCAACTGATACTCCTTTACCAAAAATACCTTATGACTCAAAAATAATTTTGACTTCTTCTAAATTTGATAAAATCCTAGGAGATGTACAAGTTGTATCTGATTATCTCACAATCAACACATCTGATTCAAAGGGAGACTTTTCTGGAAAAGGAGATTCAGGAGAAGTAGTGATTGATTTAGATAAAGAAGATAAAGAAATTGAAGAAATTTCTTCAAAAGAAGATAGTGTAGGTACTTACAGTCTTGAATATCTTAATCCAGTTGTAAAAGCAGTAGGTTCCAACGCAGGCTCAATAACATGTGAATTTTCAAGCGCAAAACCTCTTAGAATTGAGTTTAAAGTAGCAAATATTGGTAGAATTCACTTTTACCTGGCTCCACGCGTAGAAAGTTAAAGCATTTAAAGATTAACTAATTCAGGTATTTTGAATTGAGACTAGTAATAAAATATGGTGGAACATCAATATCTGCCGCAAAAGACATTCAAGCAATAGCTAAACATCTTAATGAATTATCAAAGAAAAATCAGATTGTTGTTGTGTGTTCTGCAACAAGTGGAACCACAGATGATTTGATAGAAATTTCTGAATCAATAAAAAAAGAAAACAAATCAAAAGCAGAACAAATTGCATCAAAAATTATCAATAGACATAAACAATTAGCTAAACAAACAATAAAAAAATCTGAAATAAGAAAAAAATTACTATCCAAATTTGATCTAGATTTTAATGAACTTGTTGCACTAATTGATGGAATGGTTCTACTTGGAGAAGTTACTCCTAGAACGATGGATTATCTATTTTCTTTTGGAGAAAGACTATCAATAAAATTAGTTTCATCAGCAATCAATGATTTTGGAAAAAAATCAATACCTCTTACAGGTAAAGAAGTAGGAATTGTTACTGATTCAAACTTTGGCGAATCAAAACCTCTCATAGATACAACTCGATTAAGAGTATCAAAGACAATAGATGCATTATTTTCAAAGAAAACTGTTCCTGTTGTAGGTGGATTTGTTGGTGCAGATCAACATGGGCATGTAACTACATTTGGTAGGGGCGGTTCTGATTATTCTGCAACAATTGTTGGTACTTGCATTAAAGCCGATGAGATTTGGTTAATGAGTGATGTAGATGGCTTGATGACCGCAGATCCAAAAATTGTTAAAAATGCAAAATTACTCAAAGAAGTTTCTTACATTGAAGCAATTGAAATGGCATTATTTGGAGCTAAACAAATACATCCACGAACATTCGAACCATTACTTTCAAAAAAAATTCCAATGAAAATCCGAAGTTCATTTAATATTAAAAATGAGGGAACTTTGGTTTCAGCAGCAACTTCTGCAGCCGTAAAAAATACTGTAAAATGTGTAAGTAACGTACGAAATAATGGATTAATTGATGTTCAGGGAGGTAGTATGGTTGGTACTCCAGGCACTGCAGCAAAAATATTTGCAACATTGGCAAAAGCCGGTATCAATGTAATGATGATCTCACAAAATCCATCTGAATCAAGCATTACAATAGTAGTAAAAAATGCTGATCTTGACAAAGCCGTAAGTGCATTAGAATTAGAATTACTAGGAAAAATAATCAAAAAATTAGATGTTACTACTAATGTTGCAATCATTGCATTGATTGGTTCAGGAATGAGAGGAACAGTAGGTGTAGCTTCAAAAGTTTTTGGTGCAATTGAAAAAAATAAAGTAAACGTATCAATGATTACCCAAGGATCCTCAGAACTCAATCTTGCATTTGTAGTAAAAAACTCTGATACCAATGCAGCTGTACGTGCTTTACACAATGAATTTGCACTTGATAAAATCAATTAAGATAAATCATTTAAGGGAACAATTTGAAGAATAAATATTGAAAAAACTTTCTGCTTTATTGATAATTGGAATCTTTGCAATTGGAATAATTTTCATATCTACAACTTCTGAGCAATTAGTTGATGCAGGTTCAAGGAAAAAAATTCACTTCACTGAAACTATAACATCTTCACAAGATCCAGGTCAAGGACATCAAAATCATCAACTAGCACTAATTTTGTCCCCTAATGAAGGAACAATCTATGATGGTTCAATGACTTTTACATCTAGCGAACCTGTTCAAATTGTAGTTCTGCATGAAATCAATTCCCAAGAATCTAAAGGTCAACCAACATGGACTGTAGATGGAAAAACAATCTATGGTTTATCTCTAATAGATTTACAAAAAAATTCAGGTTCGTTTGAATTTACAGGAGCTGCTCTAGCCTTACATTCACCAAATTCTAAAGAATTTACTACAACAGTAAGTGTTGATGGCTGGATAAGAGGTCAACCCACAGAAGTAATCATGCAAAAAATTGAATTAGAAAAGGAAGATCCAAAATCATTACTATCAAGGACACATGTTCCAGCTACAATTCCAATGCATAAAGGAATCTATAATGGTAATCAAGTCTTATACATTATAACTGATAGTAGTGATGAGGATTATGCAAAATCAATTTCAGAAAAACAACAATGGAATGTTGAGATTGCACCATCTCTCTCCAAAGTATCAGAAAACGCTTTACAAAAATTATTCATTTTCAAAAATGGTGTTAAAGGTGATGGAATCTATGGATTTCAAGATGAAGTAATTTCAAACACTCCATCACAAGAATCAAAATATAGCGCTTTGAGTTCGGTAATTGAAGTTACTTGGAAGAAAGGTCAAAAAGAAATTGAATTTCAATCTGCTGAAGATGTAATTGCCGCAGAAAAAGGTGGAAGAATTGAATTTAATGAAACAGGAGTTATCATAAACACACCTCACATTACTTGGCCAGATGGACAAATGATTGTTCGTGCAGATAAAGAAATTACAGATGATATGTCATATGGAGGTGGTCAAATTACTGAAATTAATGAAGAAGAAATGACAGTAACATTTGTTGCTCACAGAGGTTGGGGCCCTGATGGTCAAACAATTTACTATATTGTAACTGATGCAACACCTTCAGGTCCTGCTGAATCTATGGGAGTTGTTTCTTCACCAAGTTCAGCTAGCCTCATTACTAATTCAGGAGCAGTTGATCTATTCCAATTTAAGAATGGAATTATTGGATCTGGTCCATTAGGATTTCAACCAGGAATTGCCGCAGCCGCTCTTGGTGATGAAAACTATAGTCCTATGTGGAGAATTTATCTGGTTGAATGGAATAATCCCGATTCTGCAAAAATTCTAGAAACAAAATCTGATATTGATTCATTTCGTTCAGATCAATTACTATCTGTAAGCATTGCACGACCAACAAACAGTGATCATATTGTTAATTGTCCATTCATAGATCCATTCCAATAGTTCTCTAAAGGGATAAATTACTTGATAAAAAATTTCTTTTCAAATTGACTGGTAAACTGTACATTGTTGGTGTTGGACCAGGTCATCATGACCATATGACATTTCGAGCCAAAGAGGTAATTGGAGAAAGTGATACGATTGTAGGATATGAAACTTATGTAAACTTGGTTCAGGATCTAATTGAAGGCAAAACTGTTCATCGCTATGCAATGACACAAGAAGTAGAAAGAGCTCATCAATGTATTGATCTTGCTAAATCTGGAAAAATAGTTTCACTTGTTTCAAGCGGTGATCCTGGAATTTATGGAATGGCTGGCTTAATTTATGAAACACTTGCTGAATCTGGATGGAGTCCAAAAGATGATCTACAAGTTGAAATTGTCCCTGGTGTGTCTGCTCTAAATTCTTGTGCATCAATCATCGGCTCTCCTCTAATGACAGATTTTGCTGTAGTTAGTATGAGTGATTTACTAGTACCATGGGAAATTATTTCAAAGAGAGTAGAATCTGCAGCACAAGGTGATTTTGTAATTGTAATTTACAATCCTGCAAGTAAGAAAAGAATTCATCAATTACAAGATACAAGAAAAGTTCTTTTAAAATATAGAAAACCTACTACTCCTGTTGCAATTATTAAAGGTGCATTTAGAGAGTCTGAAACTATTGTAATGACTGATTTAGAAAATTTACCTAACTATTCAGAACAATTAGGAATGATTAGTACAGTAATTATAGGAAATTCTTCTACATATACTTACAAAGATTTAATGATTAATCCACGTGGATACAAATCAAAATATAATTTAGAAGAACAAACAAATCCTAATCTTAAAGTTTAGAAACTTTTCTTTATTGCATCGTTTAATTCTTCACTAAGATTCAACTTGTCTCTAACTGGAGAAACTATTTTTACCAAATAATTTCCAACTGTCTGTTTCAAATCTCCTGGATGTAATTTTCTTTCAGCAAAATCTTTTTCCAATTGAATATAATCTGTATATGAGATATTTCCTCCAAATTTTTCAGGTCGTTCTACTCTCATTTCTTTAAATTCATGAAAGATTACTGATTTTGATATCTCCAAAAGTGGATTATTTTCTATGTTAGCTTCTTCACACCATGCTTTACTGATTTTCTTCTTAATTTCATCATCAGTATTGTGAATAAATATCCCTGAGTTTGGATCTGATTTACTCATTTTCCCTATTATTTTATCACTAGAATCTGCAGGTTTTGAAAGTCCTGGTAATAGTTTGTGATGAACTGCAACTGGAACTTTCCATTTCATTTTTGGAAATATTTCTCTTACAAGCATGTGTATTTTTCTTTGATCCATTCCAGCATGTGTAATATCAACATCTAATGAATGAATATCAACTGCTTGCATCGCAGGATAAAGTAATTTTGCCACATCAATTTTTTTATCATCTTCTGATCTACCCATTATAGTTAATGTTCTCATTGTTCTTGCAATTGACATGTGTTTGGTAAATTTAACAAGCTCAGACCAATATTCTGCTTTTTCTTCATATAATTTAGATCCAAGAATTATTTCAGCATCAGGACAAACTAATTTGAATGCATCTTGATAATATTTTGAAACTTTTGCAATTGTTTCCCAATCACCGCCGAGTTTGTCATTAATCAAAGTATGCCAATCTGCAAGAAATATTTTACATTTTACTCCAGCTCTTACAAAATCATTAATCTTGAAACCAGTACTGATTAAACTACCAAGATGTAGAAATCCAGAAATTTCTAATCCTATGTAATGATTTGGTGATGAATTTGTTTTAAATAATTCAATTAATTCCTCATTTGTTACGATTTCTTCTGTCGGTGGCCTTTGAATCAAGTCTACTTTTTCAGTAATGTCCAAATCAAAACAACTTTCGAGTGGTAAACGTATAAAGTTATTCAAAAATTTGGTTTTAATTTAGAAGGTTTGAATATGAGATAAATTAAAACTCTTCATGACACTTGAAGAAGGATTAGAATTAATTGAAAACTATAGAAAAGCCCTAGAAAAATTTCTAGAAACATTGCCAGAACAATCGGTGCAATTGGGCTCAGAAATGGTCAAAACTTTAACAATGAATTCTAAAAATGAAATATCTAACCTTAACTCTATAGAGAAAGCCTTGAAAAGACAGCCAAAATATGAATCTGGGTTATCTGAATAATTTTTATTTACAATTCTTTTTGTGTTTTCTTAAATCCTCTGAATAATCAAATTCAGCACCACATGCTCTGCATTTTTCTTTTTTCTTATTGTGAGCTTTTTCTTGATGTTTCTTTAATCTATCAGAATCAGGAAGAACTGTTCCACATTTTTTACATTTCAAATCATTTTTGTTAGAACCAAATAATCCCACGTTATTATTATTCAAACAAAGTAGAAATAGTTTTTAGAAAAATTTAACTAAAAATCTATAATTTTTTCATATTTCTTATTCATCTAAGCTTTTTCTGGGTTTTATACTGAGATAAAATGCATGAGTACTGATGATAAATGCTGCAAGGAATACTTTGGTTGCAAATACTAAATTCCATGGTCTTTCAGGATCAGGATAAGCTATTGACAGCTTGTCAATATCTGGAACAATTCCATCTATTATTCCAGCAGTAATTTGTGCATTCAATACTGTGAAATTGTATAATACTTCGTATAACGTAATTATTGAAAAACCTAACAACATTAATTGTAATAAAGCCATCTTAGTACCAACAATTTTGTTTCCAGCTGTTCTTCTCCATCCAATTCTTGAAACACAGTACCAGCCAATTATGGTGGAGAAAAATATCCACGTGGATACTCTGGCAAAATTTTCAAATGGAATTGTTGTATTATGAATAGCTTCACCCATTACATAGGTCCCATTTTCCATCCATTCTATCATGGTAACATAAACTCCAAAAACTAAAGATGCTAACATTATGAATCCGCAAATATAGAAAATGTATAGATAGACTTTGTAACCTGAATCTGATTTTTCTAAATGACGGGGTTTCATGATGCCGTTTGCCAAATTTTGAAATATAAAAATTCATGTGTAGTTCTGACACCTTTAAACAGTAGTAATAAAGACAAAATTTGTGAAAATTCCAATTAATATGCCTATTTTAGGCAAAGAAGAACTTTCAGCTGTTACTTCTGTAGTTAAATCTGGAGGATTAACTTCTGCCTCAAAGGATGGAGGAAAAAATGTCCAAGAATTTGAAAAACTTTTTAGAACTTTTGTTAAATCAAAATATGCTATTTCTGTAAATTCTGGAACATCTGCACTACAGGCATCAATTCTTGCATTAGACATCAAAAGAGGTGATGAAGTAATTGTACCGTCATTTACATTTGTTGCAAGTGCAAACGCAATTGCATCTACTGGTGCAAAACCTGTATTTGCAGATATTCTAAAAGAAAATTATACAATTGACCCTAAATCTATAGAAAAAAAAATTACTAAAAAAACAAAAGCAATAATGCCTGTTCATTTGTATGGAAATTTATCAAATTTAGATCAAATTGGTGAAATTGCAAAAAAACATAATATATCAATTGTAGAAGATGCTGCACAATCTCTTGGTTCTACTTTGAAAGGTAAACATTCTGGAACATTTTTTGAACTTGGATGTTATAGTTTGTATCCTGGAAAAGTAATGACATCCGGAGAGGGGGGTGTTATAGTTACACATAACAAAAAACTTCATGAGAAATTACTTATGATAAGAAATCATGGAATGATAAAAGGTTATGATTCGCAAATATTTGGATTAAATCTAAGACTTCCAGAAATCAATGCTGCAATTGCCAAAATTCAAATTAAAAAATTACCAAAGTTTATCGAAACTAGAAGAAAAAATGCAAAATTGTTATCAGAACTATTATCAAATCTTAAAATACAAATCCCATTAGAAAGAAAAAATGAAAAACTGAATTGGGCACTTTATACTATTGCTACAAAAAATAGAGACATGATTCTTAAAAAATTAAATTCCAAAGGAATTGGTGCAGCTGTTTATTACCCAATACCCATTCACAAAATTCCTTTTTATCAAACTAAACTAAAATTATCAAATACTGATTGGGCATCAAAACATGTTTTGTCTTTACCTGTACATCCAAAAGTTTCTCTAAAGAATATTGAATATATTGCAAAAATTATGCGTGAATTGCTTTGAATACAATAGGTGAGGCAATTGGTGAATTATGTAAGGTAATTTTACCTATACCTGAAGAATTTTACGTTGGAAATTCAAGCTCTTCTGTAGCTATATGCACACTTTCAAGCATGGATTTGTTGAAAAATATAGCAAAATCTGAAATGATGGAAAAAGTATCGATTGCAGGACGTTTATTGTCTGAAAATAAAGGAATTGATTCTATTATCAAATATGTAAATAGAAATCCTCAAGTTAGAATTATCATTGTTTGTGGAAAAGAGGTTTGGGGACATAAATCTGGACATTCTTTGTTTGAATTACACAAAAATGGAATTGATCAAAATAACAGAATCATAAATTCTAAAAGTCCAGATCCTTTTCTTACAGTAACAAAATCTGAAATTAAATATTTTCAAGAAAATATTAGTCTAGTAAATATGATAAATGAAACTAATTTTGAATTAATTTCAAAACAGATCTGAATATTTAATATCCATTTAGCTGTCTTTGACGATTTATCTCATTTTTCTTCTTGTATTCATCTAAAATATCATCAGGAGTAAGTTTTAGTTCTAGTGATGCTTGTACTACAAAATGCCAAATGTCAATCAATTCTTCTCTTGCTTCTGATTCATTAAATTCAACTGGAGTTTTCCACCATTTCCAATTTGTAGTTCTTTGTAATTCCACTGCTTCATGCATGATTGCTGTACACAATGCAGAAACTCTTCCTTCGGTATCTTTTGGATATCTATCCAACTTCATCATGTCTGATAGACCTTGTTGCAACTTGAAAATTGTATCTAATCGATCTTTTTCAGATGTTTCTTGTGACAATGATAAATTGATTTGAGAAATTATTGAACTTAAGTCTTTTTAGAAACGAATCATTTTTTCGTACATCTTTACACGTTTTGTAATATCACCATTTTTTATTTTTAACAAACCCTCTAATCCATATCGTTCAACTGCAAAGGAACCTAAAACATTTCCATATACAACAGCTTTTTTAATATCTGATAATTTAGTGGATCTTTTGCTTGCTAGATAACCTATCATTGCACCTGCAAAAGAATCCCCGGCACCAGTAGGATCAACCACATCCTCTAATGAAAATCCTGCTGTTGGAAAAATTACATCGTCATAAAACATCAAAGAACCATGCTCGCCTTTTTTAATTATTACATATTTGGCTCCCCATTGCATCATTTTTTTTGCACATTTTATCAGATTGAATTCTTTGGTTAGAAGTTTAGCTTCTTCATCATTTATGACTACTGCATCAACAGCTTTTATCATTTTAATAACAGCCTCACGTTTTGTAGAGATCCAAAAATCTATTGTATCACACATTGAAAATTTTACTTTATCAAATTCTTTAATTAATGAAGTATTTTGTTCTGGATCATTGTTTGCAAGATATACAAACTGAGATTTTTTATAAGCCTCAGGAACACCTGCTTTAAAATCACCTAATACATTTAATTCCGTTTTTAATGTTGATCTAGTACTTAATGTATCATCATATTTTCCATCATAACGAAATGTTTTTCCCTTTTTGATTGTTAGTCCCTCTAAATCAAGATATTTTGATAAAATTTTATGATGTTCTTTAGGAAAATCATTTCCTACTACTGCAATAAGTCCTGTATCAACAAAATTACTAGCTGAAATGGCCGCAAAGGTTGCTGCACCTCCTAAAACATTCTTTAATGTTTTTTTTGGAGTTCTAATTGTATCTAATGCTGTAGATCCAAAAACAGTAAGCATCAGATGAGAAATTAATTTTGATGTATAAATTCTCTTGCTTGTTCATCTGTTGGATAGTATACAAATGGAACATCTATTGATGTAATTAACATATCATATTTTGTTATACCTGAAATCTTTATTGATTGTATTTCATCCGAATTAATATCTGTGTGAAAAGTTCCTTTTACAAAACTACTGTCTAATGGTTGTAAAGTAAATGATTCTAGAGCCCCTTTCCCAACAATTTCATCATTAGAAATTACAAAGAATTCAGTTTCACCAGCTGATAATATTAACAATGAAGGGTTTTCAAATTTCAATTCCACATTATAGTTTGAACCTTCATCATTCTCATCTAATAATTCACTCTGACTGATACTGACACCAATTTGGGAAGCAGAAGCATATTGTGAATAACCAAAGATACTCATGCCTAGTACAAATAAAACAATCAGACCTGCCTTTTTAGATGATTTCATGACTAGTTTTTACAAATTTACATTTAACCTATCAAGAAAAAAATCACTATAAATTGTGTAAAAGTTTTGATCTACTCTTAAAGCTCCTTAGAGCTAACAGAATAAATCAAAATTAAATGATAATTTGTCAATGGCTAGAATTAAACTCAAAATAGGAGAAAACGAAATTGAGGTTGACTCTAGAGATTTTTATGTTGATAATCAAACATTAGGTGAAATTATAGATGATCTTTCTAATCATTTACCTGAAAACCAAGCAAAAATAGTATATGAAACCGACAATAATCAAACTCCAACTCAAATTGAGCAGCCGGCACAGTTTGGGTTAGAATATTTAGATGACGCTGAAGCATATGAACCAGAATTTAATGAACCAAAATACATTGCTACACATGAAATTAAATCAAAATTAAGAATTTTAGAGACAAGCAGATTTTTTGATTCACCAAGAACTGTTACTGAAACTGTTCAACAACTAAGGGAATATGGTTGGGCAGCAAGTCCTTTGGATGTCTCAAAAGCCTTGGCAAAAATGGCATCAAATAAAGAAATTATGAAAAATTCTGAAGATAATAGAACACACTATTTTATTCACGAACAATTAGTTGCTAACTAGAAAAATAATCACATTTTTCACAATCTGAAAATATCTCTCCATCTAAATGATCAAAATGTGTTTTGCATTGATTGCATGTATGATGCATGTCAAAATATCCATCTTTTTCAATTTCTCCAATTCTACTTGATTCTAGATCTGTGCTTTTACATTTTATACAATGGCAACCGCATTCAATTTTCATGATTATACTCGACAATGTATGTATAGTTGCAATGACTATACAAATCATTGGGAAAGAAAAGAGAGATTCCAATAGAAATTGATGATCATTTTAAGATGTTTGGAAAGGAACCTTGGGAAGTGGATTATGGAGAAAAATGTGCAGTTTGTAATGTTCGTATAGATGAATATGGTTTTTGTTCTTGTGGATCTAGTGGAGATTAATTCTTTTCATTAGTGGAACCATCATAATTATCAAAAATCCAATAGCCAATGGAGCAATTATTGGAAATTCAGGTACAACTGTAGTCCCAATAATTGAAATTTTACCTATAGTATCTGGTTTCATATCAATCCAAACATGAGTTCCATTATTGAAGTAATCATAAAAAACAACTTTTTCATCATTCAAAAATATTGCATATGGTCCCCATAGTAATTCTAAAGGTATTACAGTTGTAACAAACTGATTATTGTTATTCATATCAAAAGTGATTTCTTTTGTTGGTTGATTAAATTCAAAATTTTCTATCTCTGCAAAAGTTTTGAACTCTACAAAAAATTCTTTTTCTTCCCAATTCACATTTACAATATTTGTTGGTTGATCAAGCATATATTCTAAAATCATTTGACATCCATGACAAGTAAATCCTTTTTTCTCTTCTAGGTATACTGGTCTTTCATTTACAAAAACCATGTTGAGTTTTTCTGGTAGTATAAAATTTGTTGTTTCTAAATATCGAAAATCTAATGTCCAAATATTATCTTTTAATAAAATAATGTCTTTCAAGTCATATTCTATTATAGAATCTTTATCTGTTGGAAGAATTAAAACTCCGTCATTTTCACCTATTATTGATGGTAGTTGTTCTTCACCATCTTCATCAGTAATTATTAGATTTTCAACTGTACCGTCTATTAGATCTAATTGTTGTGGTAAATGAGACGAACTTACAATATGTTTTACATGCAAATCTCCACCATTGACTTCTACTAAAACTAATTTTTGATTTGCTTTATCTCCAAAAGTAAATTCTTGAGCGTATCCATAAGGAATTACAAGTGTTAATGAAATAATTATAAAAATGAAAATTTTACTACTCATTTATTCCACAGTAACACGAGTCATTTGTGCTTTTTCTAATGGACAATCATTACCATCTCTATCAAGATTTACAATTTTATCTGCAACATCCATTCCTTCAGAAACTTCGCCAAATACAGTATACTGTCTATCTAAAAATGGACTATCAGAGGTAACAATGAAAAATTGTGAACCTGCACTGTCAGGATCTTGTGATCTAGCCATAGAAACTATGCCTCGTAAATGAGATCTGGAGTTAAATTCAGCCTTTATGTTATAACCCGGTCCTCCCATTCCCCATGAACCTTTATTGTCAGTTTTTGTATTTGGATCGCCGCCCTGAATCATAAATCCTGGAATCACTCTGTGAAAAAGAGTTCCATCATAAAATCCATCTTTTGCTAGTTTTTCAAAATTTCTTACAGTTTCTGGAGCTAATTCAGGTAGGAGATTAAATGAAATTTTCCCTAGATTAGTTTCAATATTTACTGTAGTCAATAGGTTGAATCTACAAATACATCTTAATAGTCTTTTGTGAAAATCAATCAGAGAATTCCTATAGATATTTTAACAATATTGAAAAATTCATAATGTTCAGTACGTTATTCGTTAGAAATTTTATCTTGTAGACTTTGTAATTTTTTATTTTACCATAACTCAATCTGAAATTATACGATATGACAATTTTAGAATTCCAAAAGTTATAGTCTTATATAGAACAATTAAAATTTAGAATTCGTTGAATCGTACAAACCAAAGCACGATAATTAAAGAAGCGATTAATTCTTATCTTGACAAAGGGGTTACCGACAAACAGGATATCTACACCAAAGTAGTTGATGAACTTGGTGTTCCAAGACCAACTGTAAGAAGAGTTGCAAGAGATCTACGAACTGAACTATTGCAAAAAATTCAGATCTTACAATCCGACATGCCAAAAGCAACTACTACCTCTGAAGAAGACGAATAAACTCGGCTCTTTTTTCTTTTTAATTATATTATTTTGTGATTTTTAGCATTACTGTTATAAATAATGAAATTTTCAAACAATTATGGGATATCTTGGTAACCATTTAGCCACTATAGTAACCGGAGTTTTTGCAGCCGTCTTGACTGGACTTTGGCCTTACTTTGTTGACTTTGCACCAATTTTGAACTTTGTCTTCATAATGGCAGTTCCAATTACTTGGTTCTTAACATTCACATGTTGGATTTCACAAAAAAGTACTGATTACATGCATAATCATGCACCAACTCACAGTGAAAAAAAAAGCTTGAGTAGTACACAAACTGTTCAAGTAACTACAGGTTCACAAGTGAGTCTTTCAGAAATTAAACAAGTACAAAATGAACTAAGTCTTGAACTAAGTAATCTAAAAGAATCTGTTAAACTAAAAGATAGTGAAATTGAAAGATTAAATCAAGAAATTTCAAATCTAGAAACTCTTGTTCAAATTGAATCATTAAAAACTGAATTAGCTAATCTCAAAATGTTAGCATCTAAAAGTAAAACTAAGAAAAAATAGATTCAATCATTACAATGGCAGCATATTTCACCATGATTTTCTTTACAACTTGGACAACTAACTGCCCCCCCAAAATGACATTTACATGAACACAATTCAGTAGGATCTTTTTTCAAACTCATAATTATCGTTTCTAGAATATAGTACTATTTGATTTTTACATTTTCAACATTGTCAAAACCATCTCTGTTGTTCTAAATTTGAAGAAATGAACAAACATGTAATTTTATAATTTATTAAAAATTTTTTACTCATTTTGGAATCATCTACACGATGAAATAAATTTATTTTAAAGAAACCCAAAAATTTTTCATAATAAATGATTTGTTTGAATTATTCACAAAACATCAAGTCTTGTGATTTTTAATTTCATAAAAAATTTAATTTTTACTTATTTAGCAATTCAAATTTCTTTTTCCAAAATCTGATTGTAAAATTACCTTGTTTTAACTAAGGTTAATTATTCTAATTATTTTTAATTCAAATTAAAAATTTAATTAATGATAATTTTGAGGCTAATTTTGTTGTACTTTAGAAGCAAGTTCTAAAGTTTCATCAACCATTTCTTTTAGTCTATTTTTGGCATTCTCATCTATTATGGAATTCTCTGATATCGATTCTGTGGTTAAAAATACAGCTTTTGGATTTGTAATAACCCTGAAATATGACATTAATTGTGTGATTAGGGTTTGTACATTTACAAAGCTAATATTTCCTGCTCCCAAAATTGTTATTCCTGCAACTTTACCCGGCGTTTTTTTATAATTTACATATTCAAACAGATTTTTTAGTGCTGAACTAAAAAATGAATTGTAAATTGGTGAACCAATTAACCATACATCTGCTTCCATGATATCATTGGCAGCAGTTTTCGTTGTTTCATCATAGTCTATATCTGGACCTCTATAGTACTCTATTTCATTATTAGAAAGATTGATCAATTTTGTTTCTTGATTTTTTGTTTTTGTATATTCAAAAACATATTTCATCAAAATTTGTGTATTTGCATTTTTTCTTGGACTTCCAGAAATTATAACAACTTTCATGTCTTCAACCCTTTGTCTTTGTATTTAAATTTCCGTTCATCTAAAATTAAACGGGCTTGGAGGGCTTCGATCCCTCGACCTGTAACTTAGGAGGCTACTGCGCTATCCATGTTGCGCGTCAAATTGACTCTGCGCTACAAGCCCAGCAAAAAAAACATTCTTAATTATTTAAGCGTAATCAAGATTATCTTTGATTAGTTTTTGAATTTTTTCCCAATTTTTATTTTCTTTATTATTCCATTTTTCAAAATAAATTACATCTTTCAATTCAAGTCTTGGCAACCAGCCTTTAGTTTCAAGATCTGGTTTTTCTGCAAAATCATCTACATACCCTAAGCATAGATATGCAACAGGAACGACATGTTCAGGCAAATCTAAAGTTTCTTTTAATGTTTCATTAGACAGAATACTTACCCATCCTAAACCTATTCCTTCAGTTCGTGCAGATAACCATAAGTTTTGGATTGCACAACAAACACTGTAAAGCCCTGCTTCAGGAATACTAGATCTTCCAATTACAAATGGACCAAATTTTGTAGGATCATATGTTACACAAAGATTTACTGGCGATTCTAGAATTCCTTCAAGTTTGAATGAAAGATATTTTGATTTCTTTGGCTCTTCAATTAATTGTGATGAACGATTTTTTTCTTCCTCGAAACTTTCTTTAATTTTCTTTTTTGTATTGATATCTTTTATTAAAATAAAATTCCATGGTTGAGAAAATCCTACAGATGGTGCATGATGTGCAGCATGAAGAATTTTTGATAAAATATCATCTTCTATGGGCCTTGAAGTAAAATGAGAACGTACATCTCTTCTTGAATATATTGCCTTATAGAACCCTCTTTTTTCTTCATCAGTAAAATTTTCTGTCATCTCTTTTGTACCTCCATTCTTTCTTTTGTTAAACGTTAATAATGTCAATTATTTGATTTATTTTTCAATGGGCCTGTAGTCTAGCTGGTTAGGATACCGCCTCGACATGGCGGTGATCATGAGTTCGAATCTCATTAGGCCCACTTTTCAATTAATATCCTGTTTTGAAATCTTTTTCAGATTCGCTCCAAGATGTTTGAGTAATAATAGTTCCTTCAGCAGAAAAACTAGAAAATCTTTCATTTATCGCATCCTCGTAAATCTCTGAATTAATTTCAGATTTACTCAGAATAAACGTATTTTTTAATGGAATCTCTGCTCCAGAATAAAATAAAGCTCTTCCAGGTAATGCAATATCTGCTGTAGAGTACAATCCTGAACCTAATAATTTGTTATCAGCATAGAGTTGAAAATCAATTTGAGATACTGTTAATGTTTTATCACTTGGATTCTTTACTAGAAATGTAACTTCAAATTTTGCTTGATCATTCACATTGTTTACATCTGTTAATTCAACATTAGTTAATTCAATTTCAATTTGATCTAGTTCATCATTATCTAAACTAGCATAGAAAACAATTCCTCCCATTAAGGCAAAAACTCCGGCCACTGCAATATATACAGTCATCTTACTTTGAAGAGCCATTTCATTGATTTCAGATTCGTACAACTAAAAAAGGTTGTCAAGATCCAAATACATAATATTTGATTTAAAATATTCTAAATTATGAGTGCAATCGAACAAGCTATTATTACTTGGATTCATCTTGTTGCTGCAGCAATTTGGGTTGGTGGTTCTTTGTTCATTGGAATTGTTTTTTCTCCACTTTTGAAAACCATGACAAATTCTATAGAAGAACGAATGCAAATAATGATTCGTGTTGGTAGACGCTTTAACAAAATTGCTGTTCCTTCATTGATTATTTTAATGGTAACAGGTTTGTATACTTCACATGTATTACTTAGTAAACCAGATCTTTTAGTATCTACAAGCTATGGAACATATCTAATTATAAAAATAATTCTGGTAATTGCATTAATTATTACATATGCAATTCATGTCAGAGTAATTCGTAAAGATATTGAAGAAAAAATTATGTCTAATCAAATGCCAGAACATGAAATACAAAAACTAAGAAAAAAAATTATCATTCTTGGAGAAATTACAGTAGTTTTATCAGTATCTATTCTATTTTTTGCATCCTTACTTGATGCTGGTGTTTGAGATTCCTTCAATTATGATATCAAATCCATAATTAGTTTTTCCAATTCCATATTTGCAACCAGTAATTTTTGATGTTACAAACAAATTTGTCTCTAAATGTTTTGTAATTTCTTTTACCTGAAAAATTGTTTTTCCTGTACCCAAACTTGCTGGAACTACAAGCATGTCTGCTAAATTATCATCAATTGAATAACTTTGAACAAATCTATCTATATCTAGATCAAATTCTTGTGTTTTTTTATTATAAAGTCCATCAATTCCTATTATTGAATTTTCATCCACACTAAAAATCAATAATGTTGCTCCTGAATCAATTGCTTCTTCTGATTCTACTTTTACATTGACTATGAAATTTTTATTTGAAAGTTTTATTTTTATTTCATTAATTTTTTTCTGAATTTCTTTATTTGGTAATTTTGAAAATGAACAAATTAATTCTACTTTTTTTGTTTTTCTTTTAGAAAATGCTATTGATTTAATTTCTGATTTTGTTGTTTGTAATTTTATTTTCCCTCCTCCTTTAGGATAATAACCTCGTTTACATAGTTCTAGTGAAAAGTTAATTCCCATTCTGGAATATGCTTCTTTTAGTACATGTTGAGTATAATCAATAGATGGACTCCAAAGTACATCAGTGCCTCCTTTAATTTCTAAATTAAGATGATTTTGAGAAATAGCCATTACAGGAATTATAACTTGTAAAATTAATGGAATACTTCCTGCAGTTCCAACATCTTCAACTAAATCTAAATCTTTGATCTCATCTGGAGTAAATTTTAATTCTGTTGAACCTATTTCTGCACCAATTACTTTTGCATTTGTAATTTTTTGAAGAATTGAAATTGCAGTAAGATGTTGTGGACGTAAACCTGGAATTTTTCTATTTTTTCTAATGTTTTCTAAATGAATTGGTTTTTTTGTAATGCATGAAAGTGTAATAGCTGAGCGAATAATTTGTCCTCCTCCTTCTCCATAAGCACCATTGATTTTTAGAAATTCCACATTTTGTTCAAATATTTACTCTTTATGATAGTTTTTTAAAAAGAAATTTTCTATAAATTGTATGAATGGTTTGTTAATAGGTAGATTCCAACCTTTTCATCTCGGTCATCTTGAAGCTTTACGATTCGCATTATCCAAAGTTGATAAATTATGGGTAGGTTTGGGAAGTTCAAATAAACCAATTGAAAAAAACAATCCGTTTACTGCAGAACAACGAAAGGAAATGATCCTTTCATCTATTGATGATTCAATGAAAGACAAAATTTCTATTTACTTTATACCTGATTTAGATAATCATATGAAATGGATTGAAAAAATAGATACTATTGTCCCAAAATTTGATATAATTTTTTCAAATGATGATTTGACAAAACATCTGTATTCTAAAAGAAATGTCCAAGTTGTATCTATTCCATTTCTAAATAGGGGATCATTGTCAGGAACAAATATCCGAGATCTCATAATTAGCGATCAGAAATGGGAAGATCTTGTTCCTAATGGGACTAGAAATTTTTTGAAAAACACTAATGCTAAAGATCATTTGAAAAATCTCTAATTATAAATAAACCCCATTATACATTGCTGGTAGATAACACATGGAATATCTTTCAATGCTTCCAGGTCCAACGAATGTACCTAACAGAGTAATGAGAGCAATGCTTGCACCAATTATTAATCACAGAAGTGATGATTTTGTTGAATTATACACTGATGTTGTCGCAAAAACTCAACAAGTATTTGAAACACAAAATGACATTGTAGCATTATCTGCATCTGGAACTGGTGCTGTGGAAGCTGGTGTTGTTAATGTAGTTAAAAAAGGTGACAAAGTCATCATTCCTGTAAATGGAGAGTTTAGTAATAGATTATCACAATTAATTGAAGGTCAAGGAGCTAATGTTGTAAAACTTGAAACTCCACCCGGCCAAAATGCAACTTTTGATCAGGTTAAAGAAGCATTTGATAACAATAAGGATGTTAAAGCATTCTATGTTGTTCACAATGAAACTTCAACTGGAACAATGGTAAATTATCTTGACAAAGTATCTGATTTGACATCAAGAAATGATGCATTCTATGTTGTAGATTCAGTTTCACTTCTTGGAGGCGCTCAGTTACCTGTTGATAAATGGAATATTGATGTTTGTATGACTGGTGCACAAAAAGCAATCGCTGCTCCACCAGGAATTTCCCCAATTTCAGTTAGTGCAAAAGCCAAAAAATACATGATTGAGAATCCACCACCTACAATGTATTTCAATTTGGCACGTTATTTCAAATATTATGATGAGGAAAAACATACTCCTTTCACTCCTGCATTACCGTTACTTTATGCATATAGAGAAGCACTATCAGTAATGTTGGAAGAAGGATTACAAAATGTCTTTAATCGTCACAAGGTATGTTCAGATGCATTATACTCTGGACTAAGTGCAATGGGACTTTCTCCATTTGCTAAAGAAGAAGATCGTTCAATCTCTATTGTTGCATTAAATTATTTGGATGGACTGGAAGACAAAACTTTCAGAAGTACATTAGCTAATAAATTCAAAGTCTTAGTTGCTGGAGGATTTGGTAATCTTAAAGGCAAAGTGTTCAGAGTTGGATGTATGGGAGAAGTTAGTCCATACCATGTAATGAGAACTATTTCTGCAATTTCATCTACACTGGCAATGATGGGATATGATATTGATGCTCAAGCAGGACTCAAAACTGCAGAAGAAAAACTAAAAACTCTCTAAACCCTGTTAACTTAATATAAGGAAATTCGAGACCGATCACATTGACATTTGCTAAAGGATCATTAATTCTAGTTGATTATACTGCAAAAGTAAAAGATACTGAAGAAATTTTTGATACCACAATTGAAGAAGATGCAAAAAAACATTCTATCCATGAACAAAATGTCAAATATCAACCAAAACTAGTTTCTATTGGCGAAGTTTCTTATCCTGTTCTAAAAGGACTTGATGAAGCTCTTGCAAAAACATCTGTTGGTGATAAACTTACAGTAGAAGTAACACCTGACAAAGGTTTTGGTGAAAGAGATTCTGGTAAAGTAAGAATGATTCCTATAAGAAAATTAGGTGAAGATGCTGAAAAAGTATCAGTAGGAGACACAATTGAAGTTGACAATAAAAGAGGAATAATTCGTTTTATAGGTTCTGGTAGAGTTCAAGTGGATTACAACCACAGATACGCTGGAAAAACAATCCTATTTGATGTTAATGTAATTAAATCGTTAGATTCTCCAAGTGATAAAGTAGATGGAATTCTAAAAAATAGATTACCTGTTGAGGATTCAAAAATTTCATTTGATTTGAAGGATAAGGAAGTAAATATTACAATTCCTGAAGAAATTTTGCGAGCAGATGGATTACAAATAATGAAACACTTTATCCAACTTGATATATTCAAATTTGTTCCTGCATTAGAAAAAGTTAGTTTTGTTGAAACACATATCAACAAACAATCTCAAGAAAAGAAACCTGAAACAAAAGAAAAAACTCCTGAACAAAAAACTGCTTAAATTACATTAGTGCTTTTAGCAAGATTTTTAGCTCTTCTTTCTGTCATCTCAATTTCTTTCAGAATTGTATATCTTTCTGGTCTCAAATCTTGTGCAATCATTAATGCATCAATCACTTGATCTTCGTTCAAACCAATTTGTTTTGCGCTAGTTGGAGCTCCGACATTTTTCAATGTTTTTACAATCTCTTTCCAATTTTGTCCTTGCAGTTTTGTAATCATTATTGCACCTAAACCACATTTTTCACCATGGAGTCCTTTACCTGGAGCAATCTTATCTAGTGCATGTGAAAAAAGATGTTCAGCACCAGAACATGGTCTACTACTTCCAGCAATACATGATGCAACTCCTGCACTAATTAGAGCTTCAACTATTACTCTAGCATCTAGACCTTTCTTAGCATATTGACTAGATTTTTCCATTACTATTTCTGCACTCATTATTGCTAAATTCGCTGAATATCTTCCATAATATTCCCCAGTTTTATCTCGACCTAATTTCCAATCTTTAACTGCACTGATATTTGCCACTAAATCCCCACATCCACTTGCAAGTAATCTTGATGGTGCTTTTTTTATGATATCTATATCTACAAAAACACCAAGAGGTGCAGTAGCAACAATTGAATGTGGTTTATCGCTTTTTATTGAAACAAATGGACTAGCTATTCCATCATGTGATGCTGCTGTAGGCACACTAACAAATGGAATTTCTAAATTAAAAGCAACCATCTTTGCTGCATCCACAGAACGACCGCCTCCTATCCCTGCAATTATATCGCTATGATCTTTTTTTACATCAACTTGAATTTTTTTAAGATTGATAAACTGATTATCTTTTGATGTATGCCAAGCAAATTTAATTTTTTTATTTTTCAATGATTTTTCAATTTTCTCTTTGAGAATTTTCTTAACATGAATTCCTGAAATTAATGATACTTTCTTAGGTTTAGTCAAACTTTGAAGAAATCCTGCAAATTCATTGATATTTTTTTCACCTACAACAATTTGTCTTGGTAATTCCATTGTGTGTGATTGCATGCGATCCTGATTTTTTGTCATTATTTATGATTTCAAGGGATCAAAAAGTTATTTAAAAGGGTGAGATGCCACTTATTTTATAATCATAGGTGTATTTTTTGTCGAATAATGTTGAAGAAAAAATTTTGCATGGGACTACCACTGTAGGTATTAAGGCTAAAGATGGTGTCGTATTATGTGCTGATATGAGAGCCAGTGCAGGTTATTTTATTGCAAATAACAATACTATGAAAATTCAACAAATCGATTTACATGCAGGATTAACATTGGCAGGTGGTGTTGCTGATGCACAAAATATTGTAGATATTTTACGCTATCATTCTAATCTTCATAGAGTTGAAAAACAAGATGGAATTTCAATTCATTCTCTTGCAAGATTATGTTCATTGATATTTCACCAAAATAGAGGATATCCCTTCATGGCTGACATATTGCTTGGTGGATACGATTCTAGTGGTCCTTCATTGTTTAATGTAGATATGTTTGGTTCAGTTGAAGAAAAATCATATGTTACAACTGGTAGCGGTTCTCCAGTAGCTTATGGTTTACTAGAAGAAGAATATAGGGAAGACCTTACAGTTGAAGAGGCAAAACAAATAGCTCTCAGAGCTGTTAAAGCCGCAATAGTTAGAAACATTGGTACAGGCGATGGAATTAACATCGCAATTATGGACAAAGACGGTTTCCGTCTATTAACCGATGAACAAAAGAAAGCCGTCATCGAACTTTAGTGATTTAATGCAAAGAAAATATCAAGAAAAAGAATTACCTCCTAGTAGCCAGAATATAATGGCAACCATACTGCAAAGTATACCAAAAGAAGCAAGTGTAACAAAAATTGAGTATGAAGGACCAAGAATTGCTCTTTATACAAATTCTCCACGTTATTTGATGGAACACAATGATACTATTTCTAATCTTGTCAACATTATCAAAAAAAGAATAGTTGTTAGAACTGATGAATCAATAAGAAAACCTGAAGAAGAAGCTAGAAAAATTTTAGCAGAATGTGTTCCAAAAGAAGCAAATCTTCAAGGAACTATCTTTGATACTGCAACTGGTGAAGTATCTGTTGAAGCAAAAAGGCCTTGGTTATTACAAAGAGATGCAAAAGAGTTCAATCATGCTGAAGTTACTGAAAAAATTGGATGGAGATTACGCGTAAGAAAAGCTACCACAATACCATCACGTACTATTCAAACAATTAATGCTACCCTGAAACAAGCATCTTCTGAACGAAGTAAACAACTCAAACAAGTTGGTGATGAAATTTTCAGACCTAGACTATCTCAAAGAACAGAAGTATCCCTTTACACATTAGGGGGATTTGGTCAGGTAGGACGTTCTTCATTATTATTGGCTACTCCTGAAAGTAAAATCCTAATTGATTGCGGAATAAATCCTGGTGCTCGTTCTCCCATGGATGCATTTCCAAGATTAGATTCACTGAATATTACTTTAGATGAACTTGATGCAGTTGTAATTGGACATGCACACTTAGATCATACCGGATTCTTACCTACATTATGTAAATATGGATACAAAGGTCCAATCTATTGTACCGAACCAACACTTCCAATGATGAATTTAATCCAATTAGATGCCATCAAAGTTGCATCTGCTCAAGGTAGAACACCAATCTATTCTGAAAGAGATGTTAAACAAATCATGAGACAAACAATCACTTTGCCATATGGAACAGTAACTGATATTTCTCCAGACATAAAACTTGTACTTGCAAATGCAGGCCACATCCTTGGTTCTGCATTATGTCATTTTCATATTGGAAATGGTGATCATAACTTTGTTTATTCTGGTGATATTAAATTTGGAAAAAGTATTTTGTTTGAAGCTGCTAGTTGGAATTTCCCAAGAGTAGAAACATTATTGATAGAAAGTACATATGGTCTTAAAGAAGATATCCAACCAACTCGACAAGAAGTTGAATCTTCTTTCATTAATGCGGTAAACAACACATTAGCAGATGGAGGAAAAGTTTTGATTCCAATACCTGCAGTTGGTCGTGCACAAGAAATTATGATGGTAATTGATCATTACATGAAATCAGGAGAAATGATTGAAGCTCCTGTATTTACAGAAGGTATGATATCTGAAGCATCAGCAATACATGAATCATATCCTGAGTATCTTGCAAGAGAGTTAAAACAAAAGATTCTAGAGACTGATGATAACCCATTTGATTCTGAATACTTTACCAACATTGAACATGCGGATGCTAGAGAAGAACCTATGAGAGACGATTCACCATGTATTATCTTGGCTACATCTGGAATGTTGGAAGGTGGGCCTGTATTGGAATATTTTAAAAATATTGCACCTGATAAAAAGAACAAAGTATTGTTTGTTTCATATCAAGTCAATGGAACTTTAGGACGAAGAGTTCTAGATGGTTCAAAACAAGCTACTATGTTGGGCAAAGAAGGTAAAGTAGAAGTTGTTTCAATTAATTGTGGTGTTGAAAAACTAGATGGCTTCAGTGGACATAGTGATTATAATCAATTAATGTCATTTGTTCAAAGATTAAGACCAAAGCTTCGCCGTGTATTAGTTAATCACGGAGAACGAAAGAAATCAGAAAACCTTGCAATGAATATTAGACGAATGTATAAGGTACCTGCACATTATCCACAAGTTCAAGAAGCAATCAAATTATTTTAAATCGTATTCTGGTTTCCAGATCTTTATACTAGCAGGAGCAACAATAATTCTTTCTTCACCCAGTCTTGCAATTTCTGCATCTTCTGCCTTTGCAATAGAATACAACTCTTCAACCACTTTGCGTAGTTGTTCTACATCTTTTTGTGCTAGTGGTGTAACTCTAAGAATCAAAATCATATCTTTTTTGATATCTTCTTTGATAGAATGAACATCACTGATGTCTCTAATGGTTATAGCTTTCAAATATGTGGGATTTTCTTGTTTTTGCATCCTTGTTGAAAATGAGATCTACTTCCTCAAAAACTCTTCCTTAGTTTTAACTAATTTTTTAAAAATTTCACGCCTACATTCTAAATTTAATGTAGGACTGTTCTTCTGCACATTTTGTACTAACTTCTTGTGTTGAATCACCATTTTTAACAGAAACAATACTGCTTTCAGTTTTTGGTGCATCTGAATATCTTAGAGTAACTGATGATGCAAATTCTATATGATATTTTGCATTATCACCACGTAAAATTGAGACTGGACCTACATAATCTCTAGCTTCAAGTAAAATATCTCCTGGTAATGCTAAAGCTTTGATCATTTCATTTTCATCTTTGTTTCTTCCAACTACAAATTTAGTTTTTTCATCTAATCTAAAATGTCTACCAATTTTTAGCAAATCAATTTCATTTATTGTTGGAGTTTCAACATGATCAAACAAATCTTTAGCTTTAATTCCAAACTGTGGTTCAGTTAACAAACAACCTCCTCCTGCATTTGGTGGATTTTCAATTCCGTATTCTTTAGCCATTTTCATCTGAATTTTTCTTTGTCTTCCTCTAATCATTCCAAGATTTTCTCTTTTGATCAAACCCTCTTTTTCCGCATCTGATGGTGGTAACAATCCAGCAGATAATGGTCTAACAATTTTTCCTTTCAAGTCTGATTCATTTTCAATGATATGTAATGATGGTGCATGTTGACTCATAGGACGTTGACCTAATACTTCTCCTGAAATAATAAATTCTGCACCAATTTCTTCCATGTGTTTTTTTGCAGCATCAAACATCATAGTTCTACAATCAACACACGGATTAAATCCAGCACCAATTCCGTGTTTAGGATTTTTCAACATCTCAATGTATTCATCACCAAGATAAACTGTCTTTAAATTCACATTAAGATCATCTGCTCTTTCTCTAATTTCAAAACCACATCCTCTACCACAATCAAAATCACAAAATGGAGTTTTAATTGCAACAGCAGAAACATCAAAACCTTGTTCTTGCATCATTCTTACTGCAAGCTGACTATCTAACCCTCCTGATAACAAAGCAACAACTTTCTTTTTTTCTTTCTCTTCAGTCACAGCGATCTAACTCTATTTTCCATATACAAACTTTACATCATACATAAATTGAGAAATAGAGATGTTTCTGTATGAGACAGCGAAGAAGAAATCTTCTCAAATTTGCTCAAAAGATTGATTGTGATACTCTGGTAACATTTGAGCCTGAAAATCTCTTTTACATGACTGGATTTTGGGGCGAGGCAATAGGATTACTAGAAAAAAATGGGAAAACTACTATTATTGCACCTGAACTTGAAGTCGGAAGAGCAAGAGAAGAATCTGAAGATTGTGATGTAATTACAGCTGAAAGAGGAGAAGGTCTAATTACATCATTAGTTAAGAAAATAAAAAAAAATTCTGTTTGTACTGATTGCCAAAACTATTCAGTAATGATGTCATTAAAAAAATCAATCCCAAAAATCAAATCTACAACTGAACCATTTTACAATGCTCGTATTATCAAAGATGAGAAAGAAATTAGAATTCTCAAAAAAGCTTCAAGAATCATTGATGAAATGTTTGAAATTTGTTCAAAAAAGATGAAAATAGGTCAAAAAGAGTCTGAATTACAAACAATTCTAATGACATATGCAATGGAGCAAGAAATGTTTGATACAGGTTACAAATCTACATTAAATCCATTAATTATTGCTGGAGGTCCAAATGGAGCACTACCACATGCTCAAGTGACAAATAGAAAATTCAAAAAAGGTGAACTTGTAGTTACTGATCTTACTTTAAGATACAAAGGATATGTTTCTGACGCAACCAGAACTTTTGCACTAGGAAAAATCTCTACTCAAGCTAATGAAGCATATGAAATTGTTAAAGAATCTCAAAAGCTTGGTCTAAAAACTGTTAAACCAAACATTGATTGTAAAGATATTGATTCCGCATGCAGAAACTATATTGAAGAAAAAAATTTTGGACAATATTTTATTCATTCAACAGGTCATGGAATTGGATTAGAAGTTCATGAACTCCCAACTATATCTTACAGAAGCACAACGAAACTAAAGGAAAACATGGCAATTACTGTTGAACCTGGAATCTATATCCAAAATAAATTTGGAATACGAATAGAAGATTCATTGATTGTAAAACAACGACCAATAATCATGCACAAATTCACTAAAGATTTAGTCACTGTTTGAGCCTAATCATAATAATTAACTAAATCAATAATGTATTTTGATTCAGAATTATTTGAAGTAATTTCTTTAGAGATTATATTAACATTCCAGTTATAATTTATTTCTCCCTTATGCGATTTAAAATCAAAAACAACATTATATTCATCAGAATCTATATTTGTTACAACTAAATCAACTGTAGTTTTTTTATGATCATAAATTTTTTCATCAGGATACTCTTCATTGATTTTATTCTCTAATGCTTCAAAGACAGTGAGCCCATCATTGTTTGGGCCATCATAGTTCATCAGAATATCTATTACTTGTTGATCTTCAGCTGATAATTCTGGCAAACTTTTCTCTAGAGTACCTTTAGTTATCTCTGGAATAACAAAGACTACCAACATTGCGATCAAAGCAAGGTAAATTGGAGCTCTTTTCTTTAGAAATGACTTGAAATCATTTTTTTTTGGTTTTTCTTCTTTCTTTTTCTTGTCTTTGGCCATTTCTCTTAATTCCTAGTATTTTGCTGTTAAAATTAAAACTTCCCAAGGAAATTCAATCATTCCATTTCTTTTTGTGTGTAATTTTGTATTTTCTTTAATCATTTCTTTGAGTTCCCTTCTTTGAGGTTTTGATAATGAATTTAATTTTTCTTTAATGGGTTTTGCAACATATTTTAGATAATTTTTCCAATAATCATCAAAAGTACCTGGACTGTACTTGAAAGTGTAATCTTTAACTTTAACATTGGAAAATCCTGCCCTTATTACTTCATCTCTAAATGATTTTTTTGTACCATATCTATCCAAATCTGGAGTTCCTGGTGGCACATATTCTGGAATAAATTGAGTTACCGCATCTAGAATATTTCCAAAATATGGTACTTTGTCTTTATGTCCATGTACTGACATACCTAATTTGCCTGATTTTTTGAGAGATTTTCTCATATTTTTAAGAGCTTTTGAGGCATTTGGAAAAAAAAATAATGCGTATTGACATGTAATAATATCAAACTTTTCAGAAAATGTGAAATTTTCAGCGTCTGCATTTACAAATAACAAGTTGGAACTATTTTCATTCCATTTTTTTGCTATTTTTATTGCAGTAACAGATGTATCCGCACCAACTACATATCCTGTTTTACCGACTTTTTGTGTTATTTTTTTGGTTACAACACCAGTACCACATGCAACATCAAGCACTTTGTTTCCTTTTTTGATACCAATTGAATTTACCAATTTTTTCGTACTTGCAAATGGTCCTATATCTTCAGATGCCCATCTTTTATGATATCTGGGAGCAACCTCATTCCAGATTGCCATGTTGCGTTTTTTGTAATCTGATTGTTTCAATCTTTTTTCAAATCTTTCAAATCAGATTTTAATGTTCGTCCTGTTTCATGATAATATCTATGTTCAATTTCTTTAAGTTTTTCAGATAATCTAAAACTATTCAAATTTTTCTTTTTTTGTTTCTTAACAGTTTCTTTGTATTGTGAAATTAATTTTTTTATTTCTGAATTTTTCATTTTATTTTTTTTTCAATTTCTTTTCTGATAAATTTAACAACTTTTTCTTTCTTTTTCCATCCAGATGTAGTTATTTTTTTATCATCTACAAAAAATACTTGATTATAGTTTGGATTTTTTTGATATTTTTTTCCAATATCATTTGCAATAATTACATCTGCACCTGAATCTTTTATTTTCTTTTGAGCTGATTTGATTAATGCATTTTTTGTCATATCGGTTTCAGCCTTGAATCCAATTAGAAGAGCAGCATCTTTTTGTAATTTTTTTACTTGATCAATGATTTTTGGAGCTTTTTTGAGCCTGATTTCAAGTGATTTTTTGTCACTTTTTATTTTGGATTTTGATGTTTTTTCTGGGGTATAGTCTGAAGCAGCTGCAGCCATAATTACAATATCAAATTTTTTCTTTAGTTCTTTTTTTGTCATATCAAACATTTCTTTACCTGTAGTAACATTGATGATTTTTGCACCCTTTGGTGGTTTTTCATTTGCAGGACCATACACTAATGTTACTTTAGCTCCTGCAGAAATTAATTCAGATGCTAAAAGTGTTCCAGTTTTTCCTGAGCTTAAATTTGTTATTACTCTAACAGGATCAACGTATTCTATTGTAGGCCCTGCAGTCATTAACACTTTTTTATTTTTTAATACAGATGAAAATCCAAATTTCTTTAATACATGTTCTAAAACATCTTCTGGTTCAGGAGATTTTGCTTTACCTTCTATCATTTGAGGGGAAAGAAATTCAATTTTATTTTTTAAAAAACTAATATTTTTTTTCACTGCAGCATTTTCATACATAGATGCATGCATTGCTAAACACATCAAAATTGGAATTTTTGAGCCAAATCCCACTGTAAGAACTGTTGAAACAGGCGTATCATCAATTCCATTAGCTAATTTTCCTAATGTATTAGCTGTTGCAGGATATACTATTACTAAATCTGATTGATTATAATCTGCTAATCTAATATGCTCTAGTTCTCCTGTGAGTTTTGTAGTTACTTCATTCCCTGTAGCCCATTTGAAATATTCTGGTTGAATTAATTTTGTTACTGCATTACTTGTTACACATTTTACATCAGCACCATGTCTCATTAGTAATCGTGCAAGCTCTATTGATTTGTATGCTGCAACACTACCAGATATACAAAGTACAATTTTCTTTCCAGATAATTCTACTCCATGTGAATTTACTATATCTAAAGAGGGATGATCATTTTTTAGAATTTTCTTCTTAACTGCCAATTTCTTTCCTTAATTTTTCTAATTCTTCTTGATTCATTGAAAATGAATTTTCTTTTGTAGGAAATTTACTTGATTCCACATCGATGCGATAATTCTCAAGCGATTTTACAATATCCTCAGACAAATTCATGTATCTTTTAGCAAATTTTGGTTTAATTTTGTCATACATGCCTAGTAGATCTTGAACCACAAGCACTTGACCATCACAATTTACTCCTGAGCCTATTCCTATGACTGGGACACTGACTGTTTCAGAAATAATTTGAGCAACTTCATGGCTAACCATTTCTATTGCAATGCTGAAAACTCCTGCTTCTTCTAACTCTTTGGCATCTTCAATTAACTTCAAAGCAGAATCTTTTGTTTTTCCTTGAACTTTGTATCCTTCTGAAAGCATTGTAGTTTGTGGCTGTAATCCTATATGACCCATAACAGGAATTCCTACATCTACTATTGCACTAATTGTTTCTGCCATTATAGAACCACCTTCTAGCTTTACTGCATCCGCACCTGCTTTGATTAATTTTCCTGAATTGTTTATTGCATCTTCGATACTTGCTTGATATGACATAAAAGGTAAATCTGATACTAATAGAGAATCTTTCCTTGCTCTACTAACTGCCTCAGTAAACATACACATTTGATTCATTGTTACAGGAATTGTATTCTCATAACCCAACATTACCATTCCAGCACTATCTCCAACTAACAAAACATCAATTCCAGCTTTATCACACAAAGATGCTAATGTGTAATCATAACTTGTAATTACAGAAATTTTCTTCTTTTTTGTTTTCATTTCAATTATATCTTGAACAGTTTTATGCAATTTTTGCTCTCCTTGTTAAATTATTTTTTATTTGAATAATATTCTCTTTTAGATTTTCCTTATTATCAAATTCATCAATAATTTTTAATAGGCTTTTTTGATTTTTTTTTGAAAGCTTTTTTGTTTCAATAATTAACAAATCAATCGCTCTTGTCACATTATCTACAATTGTAATGTTTGCAGTTTGTGAAGTTCTTGAAAGTGGATTAAGATCAAATGTAATTACTGTTTTTCCTGCATTTCTGAGCGCCATAGTTCTATCACCATCTTCCAATGGTACAACTACCACGTCTGCAACAAAAATTCCATCTTTATCTACAATTCTTCTTGCTGAATCAATTCCTGAAAGTTTTTTAGATGAAGTTTTTTTTGTGCCTAAAACTTGTTCTGCTCCATTTTTCTTTAGAGTTTTAATTATTGCATTTTTTCTTTTTTTGTTGGTATAGAATAGATTTACCTCAAGCTTTGCTTTAGTCTGCTTAGATAGAAGTACAATTTGTTCGGGGCATAATGCTGCAATGTTTCCATTAACTGAGATAACAGGCATTTTTGCCACTAATAATTGGGCAGCTGCGGCTTTGATTGCTCGTTTAGATGCTTTACCTGTTTTTTCTCCTAAGAGATAGTCAAAAGCCTCTCCTCTGCCTTGAGCTAATAGACCCTCTCTTGCAACTAGTCCTTTATCAAATCCCTCTACTAGTTTTTCACGAATTAATAATGATTTAGCTCTTGGATGAGATTTAGGAATTAATGACATATTTTTTATCAATTATTAAGAACTCTAGCTCCAACATCATCTAATTCTGATTTAATTATTATCCCTTCTTGATATTTTTTCAAAATTTCCATTACTTTATTTTCTTCTTTTTGTGGTATCATTGAAAAAATTGTCTCACCAAAAAGAGCTATTCCACATTTAATCTCATTTTTTGATAATTCTTTAACTATCTTCTGCATTCTAGGAGTCATTACATCTACGTATTTAGCAAATTCTAATGACATATCTTGAAAATGATAATAGTCTTTTGATTCCAATAATCTATTTACCATTTTTCCACCTAATCCATTTATTTTTGATAATTGCTCTTTGATGAATTTGTTTGTAGATATTGGAGAAAAACAAATCATAATAATAGATATTTTTTCTGTTAAAATTTTTTCAACATGACCAATTCCTGGCGCACCTGGTTTAACACGTATTTCAAATCCTCCATGATATGATGCTAATACATCACCTAGTCCTGTTTTACAATTAACTTCAGCATTATGTGCAATTTTTCCAATTATTGTTTTCTCTAAGTTTGTTTGGAGAGCTTGATCTAATGCATATGATAATGATAATGCAACTGCACTACTAGATCCTAAACCATATCCTACTGGAATTGATATTTCATGTTCAATTTCGAAAAAGTATTTTGAAAATTCCCCAAGTTTTAAAAATTCATTTAATACAAATTCAGAAACATCAGTTTTATCAGATTGATATCCATTTGTTTTAATTTTAAAATTAGATTTTTGGTTTTCTTTTGTATGAATTTTTACTTTAGTTGTTACCCCTTGTTTGATTGAAAATCCTGCTCCCATCGAACCTAAATTTTCTAGATTTTTTTGTCCATCATCTAAATGGGCTTTAAAAAATCCTGTAATATGTGCCGGACAAAATGCTTTTGCCTCCATTGATCTGAGTTTAAATTTTACACAAAATATAAGAATATGGATTAAATTAATTAAATTAGTATAAATTGACTAAATTTGTTAGACGCCTACAAAGAATCGGAAGTAGTATTCTAGTATCCTTGCCAAAAGAATGGGTCGATGCGAATAATCTTGATAAAAGTAGTCAAGTTGAACTAGAAACTGGTCAGGATAGTATTTCGATTTCCGCAAATAAAGAGATCAGACCAACAAAAGAACTCATAATTTCTTATCCTTTGGCTAAAGAAGAAAATATTGTTGCAAACATTACTGGTGCTTACTTATTGGGTTATGATGTAATTGAAATCAATTCCAAATCAGTCATTCCTGGTAAAGATAGAGAAGAAATTCGTAATTCAATGAGAAGATTAGTGGGCATGGAAATAATTGAAGAAGACTCTTCTCATATTAACATGCAATTTCTTTTGGATGCAACAACTCTTAATCCTCCAAAAATTCTCAAACGAATGAGTTCTATTTCACTAGGAATGTATGATGATGTATTAACTGGACTAATTTCTGATGACAAATCTAATCTTCAAACTTTAGCAAAACGTGATGTTGAAGTAAACAGACAATATTTTCTACTTGTAAGATTAATTCGAAGTACTCTTGTTGATAAAAGATTAGCTAATGCATTCAATCTAGAAAATATAGATGTTTTAGATTATAGAGTTGCAGCAAATGTACTTGAGAATGCAGGTGATTCGATTGTTGAATTATCAAATTTTATTTTTAATTTTTCTTTATCAAAAGAATATTCACAAAAAATTTATGATGTGGTTAGAGATTTTAATAAACTTGCAGAAAAATCTATTGATGCATTTACAAAACCTGATAGATTTTTAGCAATTGAAGCTATATCAATGCATAAACAATATCAAGATAAACTTAGTTTACTTAGAACAACAATAGGATCTAAAAAACAAATTCCATTAGATTTTCTTGATTTAATATACATGTTTGAAAGAATTGCACAATCTTGGGCTGATGTTGCAGATCTAGTTCAGCCCATTTATAGTGAATAACTAATACAATTTTTTCTTTGCAGCATATGTCAAGATTGCACAAATTGTTTTTGAATCCTGAATTTTCCCTGTTTTTATCATCGATAGAACTTTTTTAAAATCAATTTTTACTACTGATAAAATCTCATCTTCATCTAATTTCAAATCAGCAATTTTCTTTAATCCTGAGGCTAAAAAACAATGAATTACCTCAGCATTATAGCCAATTGAAGGATAATATGTTATCAAAGGAGTCATTTTTTTTGCTCTATATCCTGTTTCTTCTTCTAACTCTCTAAATGCACATTTTATTGGTTCTTCTTTTTTTTCTAATGTTCCAGCAGGAATTTCTAAAATATATCCATGTGGATATCTATGTTGTTTAACTAGAATGACTTTTTTATCTTCATCAAAAGCAAGCATTGCAGCAGCTCCCCTATGTTTAATATATTCTCGTTTAACTTTTCTTCCTTCTATTTTTCCATCATAAACACTAAGACCTAAAATTTTTCCTTCATAAATTTTAGTTTCTTTCATAGATTATATCAAAAATTATTCGTATTTAATTTGTTTGATACGATAAATGTAATTTAGGTGATTTCTTAAAATCATTGATTGCTTTTTCTATCCATTTAGTATAAAATGAAATAGTTTTTGGAATAAACAAATCAGCTGATTTTACATTTTTAACATTTCTTACTTTTTGTGTTAGTTCATCCATTTCAAAAATACTTTCACTATACATGAATAAAACAATCTGATTTTTTGCAATAAAAGGAATTTGTAAATATGAATTAGAAAATAAACCATTTAGTGTTTCTAACGTTTCTTTTAAATCTCCTTCTATCCAAGTTAAAATTACATGAGGGATAAAACTCTCAATTTTTTTTGGATTATATACTAATGTAAATTGAATTCCATCATTGTTATGTATTTTTTCTAGACATCTCGTTATTGTTTTAGTTGACATTTTTGTATTTTTTGCAACTTGTTCAATTTTTTGTCTAGGATCTTTGATCAACTCTTCTAAAATCTCTAAATCTGTTTTTGTTAGATTTGCATTGAATCCTGGGTTTTCAGCTTCAAAAATACTTAAAACTCTAACATCTTTCATCAATTTTTTTGCAAGTTCAATTTTTTGACTCATATTATCTTTTACAGAAATTCCACAAACTGTGATTCCTCCAACACATGGAACTACAAAATATGGTTCACCCACAAGACTTGCTTGTTCTAAGATTTCTGAAATATTTTGACCTGATACAACAAAGTACAAAACTCCATAACCCAAAACTGGAGGTTCAACTTTTACAAGGAATTCTTCAATAATCTTATTTTCTTGCATCTTTCTAATTCTGGCTCTAACTGCTCCTCCAGAAATTCCCAATTCTATGCCTATTTGCCTATCTGATTCCCTACAATTATTCAGTAGTCTGTTAAGAATTTGCATATCTAAATTGTCCATTATATCACTTATTGAGACTCCATAAAGTTTAGAACTAGCTAATATCATATAAAATTGTCTATACTGTTAGCACTATATGTCATAGACATTAAATATTAGACTATTTTACATCTTTTTGTGGAATATCGATTAAAACTAGCAAAAAGAATGCTGTTTAATAAAAAAGGAAGTTTGATTGGTGCTGTTTTAGCAGTAACTATAGGAATTTTAGTGATTCATGTAAACTTCGTAATTTTTCAAGGATTATTTGATGCAATTGTTAGAGATATCAGTGATTATAGAAATGGAGACATTCTTGTAACTGATGATGCTGATTATATTGACAAATCTGATTTGTCAATTGTAAATTGGTTTGAGAGGATCCCTTATGTTGAAGCGGCTACTCCGCGGCTTTCATCAACAGCTGAAATGAATATGACTAAAAATGGAAAACTAATTGAAGAAACTAGGGTTCCTCTAGTTGGGGTTGATCCATTTCGTGATATTAGAGCATCAACAGTTCATGAAACAATTGCAGATGGAAGTTATGTTTTCTCAAGAAATTCAATTGTTTTAGGTTCTAATGTTGCTGAAGATCTGGGAGGAGCTCAAGTTGGAGATAGTGTCAAAGTTCTTGTTGTTGATAGATTTGGTGCAGATCAAATTAGACGATTTACTGTTTCTGGAATTGCAAAATCACCCGGAGGTCAAGGATTTGATTATACTGCTGTAGTACATATTGATACATTACGCGATATGATGAAAAGACCTGGAGACACAGGTTCATTTATGGTAAAATTAAATGATCCATCAAAAGCATTTGAGGTTAAAGAATTTTTCTTGCGTTCTTTCCCTAATGATGATTTCCTTGCAGAAACAATTGAAGAATCTGCAGAGGAACAACTTGCAGGTTTTAGATCTGGTATTGCAATGATTAACATGATTGGATATTTTGGAATGATGTCATCAGCATTTGCAATAGTTACAATTCAGATGATGTTGGTTAATGGAAAAACTAGAGAAATTGGTGTAATGAGAGCAATTGGAGCTAAAAGAAAAGACATTCTCATAATTTTTATTTTTCAAGGAATGATTATTGGTGCAATTGGGGCTGGAGTAGGAACAGCTGCAGGATTAGGTTATACTGTATATGCAAAGGAGACAAAAATGTCGTTTAATAACAGCCTCCCATTAGAAGTATCTTACAACTGGGAAAAAATAATTCAAACTGCACTAACTTCATTCGTTCTGGCGATTATTGCATCGCTATATCCTTCGTATAGGGCTACAAAGCTATTACCAGTGGAGGCGATGAGAACTGTCTAACGTACTTGAAATTAATAATCTCAGCAAAATTTATGGCGAAGGAGATAATCAGGTAAAAGCTCTTGATAATGTAACCTTTTCAATTAAACAAGGAGAATTTGTTTTAATTGTTGGTAGTTCTGGCTCTGGAAAATCCACCTTATTAAACATGATTGGATTACTAGACAGTCCCACAAATGGACAAATATTCATTGATGGAACAAATACCACAACTCTCATCGATGATGAAATTTCTTCTTTTAGAAATAAAAAATTAGGATTTATCTTCCAATTCTCAAATCTGTTAACTGATCTTAGTGTTTTAGAAAATATTTTGTTACCCAGACAAATTGCTGGTACTGATGGTGCAGCTGAGAAAGATGCTATAGAATTACTAAAAGCAGTAGGTCTTGAGGATCAAATGGATAAACGTGCAAATAAAATTTCTGGTGGTCAAGCTCAAAGAGTAGCTATAGCAAGAGGATTGATCAATAAACCATCAATTGTTTTAGCAGATGAACCTACTGGTAATCTTGATTCAGTTACTTCTGAGACTATAGTACAATTGATGAAATCAATGGCAAAAAAACTTAATCAAACATTTATCATTGTAACACACGATAGACAACATTTTGGAGAAGTTGATAGAGTTATTACAATTAAAGATGGCAAAGCCTTTGAAGGTGATCAACCATCAGAAATGGAGATTATTGCATAATGAATAAAATTATTTTAATATTATTTGTAATTGGGCTTGTGCCAATTATTTTCAGTAATTCTTATGCTCAGATAACTTCTGGAGGATTTGGACAATCTCCATTTGAAAGAGACTTTGGTGATGTAAAATTTTTGGATGCATACTTTGGTACAATAAATGAAAAAATTGAAGTTGAAGCAGGAGATAGTAATGTTCCATTTACAGTTGTGTTTGCAAATGTCGGTACTCAGGATATTACTGGAATAAGAGGACAATTATCATTACCATTTGGTTTTTCACCATCTGATGGTCCAGGTTCAATAATTCGTGCTGATAGTGATTCCAATTCCTTGGCTGGAGATAATTTTTACCTTACATTTTTTGTAAACATAGGTGAAAATACACCAATTCAACAATATCCTGGAACAGTTAAAGTAGATTATTCAAGATTAAGAGAATCTGGGATTAGAACAGCATTTGCTGATTTTGATTTTAAGGTTACAGGAGATAGTGTAATCAATGTAAAAGCATTGGATCCTTTTCTTACATCTTTAAAATCAAATGATGTAGTAATTGAAATTGCAAACGATGGTACTGCTCCTATTTCTGGTGTGGACATTATAGCAACTAATACTCAAACAGAACTTGCTTCTACTACATCCTCAACTACTAATGTTGAAAATGTTGTAATTTTAGAATCAAGCTGGGATGTTGGAAATATAGCTCCTAAATCAGCTAGATATCTAACCGCAACAGTATATGTTCCTGAAACATTGAAAGGGGACACATTAAGAATCCCATTATCCATTTCATACTATAACACTCATGGAGATTTACATGAAATTTCAAAAATTGTTGATTTTTATATTAAAGGATTAATTGATTTAACAATTTTCAATGTTGATGTAATTGAATTGTCTGGAACGCAAATGGTAATTGGAGAAATTATCAATGAAGGAAATCAAGATGGATTATTTGGATTTGTTAGTATTGAGCCTACTGGTAATTCAAACATCAAACCATCCACTCAATTTATTGATGAAATTGAAGTTGACGCACCTGTACCATTTAATGTCCCCATTGAATTTGAAGGTGAACCTAGATATGGTGAACATGACATTACTATTACTGTAAGATACAAAGATAGTACTAGAGATGAGATTTTCTTAACTCAAGATCAAACCATCATTGTTAGTAAACCATCAAATGATAATGATGATAGTATTGATCCTATAATGATAATTGTTCCAATCATATTGGTAGCAGCTGGAACATATTATGTAATTCGTAGGCGTAAAAAGGTAGAAATTAAGACTAGTTGAGATATAATTTTAAATCTGAAATGAGGACATTAGGATCGTAAAATTGAGATTAACAATTATCATTCTCATTGCAGTTTTATCTATTGGAAGTATTGTGATTTCTTTAGGTTTTTTAACTTCTGAAAAATATCTGGATATTCCTGAAGTTACTAGCCAATATGAAAAATTAGAGAAATACAAAAATGAATTAGAAAAAATAAATCAACATAATCAAAAAGTTCTAGAAGATTTAGAATATCAAATCAAAAATTCTGATGATGTACATCTAGATCAAATTAATGAAGAGATCAAAGTAATCAAACAAGTGATTAAAGAAAATAAAGCGGAATTAGAACAAGTAATAACAAAATTGTCTCAAATGAAACCTGATCCCTAAACAAAACTAATTTCCATTTTTGGGAAATTTACATTATAATTATATCACATCTTAAGGAAGTAATATTGGGTATGGCAAAGGGCTTATTTCTATTTCTAGCAGGTAGCATAGTAGGTTTTATTACAACACCATTATTGTAAACATAACAATTTTCTAAATTCATATAGTTATTGAGAATTTTATGTATGTGGAAGTACATCAAAAATTAACGATTGCGGGAGTTATCTTGCTTGTTGTGACATTTTTGATTAACTATTATCATCAAGAAACTCATCCTGGTATTGGATTTAATTATGCATATGTTACAGGAGTTTTGATGTTAGTATCATTCTCAATCAGTTTTATTATGTTTACAAAAAACCAAATAACAAAATCTTAGTTTGAATAGATGGTGTAAGGTCAATTTTGAATCAAGCCTTCAGCCTATCTATCTAAAACTAACGTATATTATTTGAATAAAAGACACTCGTAGAAATTATCAGTGAGATCTAAATACTAATTCACAATATTTTGTTTAGTCGTCACCAAAATACAATACGTTTTTGGTCTTAGACATTCATACTTTATACCGTAAGATTATAAACAATTACCAGATCTTGCGATTATGCCTGGGGATGAAATTGAAGTCCCAAAGGAATTGAGAGAATTTATGCTTGAAGGAGCTGAAGAAACATTCCTTGGACAAAAAAATGGTGCAGAAAAACAATATCGATATGGAAATTTACACATAAGAGAATATCATGATAAATTTTTAGTCCATAATGATAGAATTGATCCAAGAAAAGATCCAATAGGACATTTAGTTTACGATGCACCAGAAGTTTTAATTGGTTTAGCTTGTGCAGTTTTTGGAGGTTCACAAATTGCAAAAAAAATAAAAAATAAAAATACAAAAAATTCTATTCTTACATCTAGATTATTGTCTTCAATAATATCCGGCTACATAGGATATTTAGCTACTAAAAAAATTAAAACTTATTTGGAGTAAAGTATGTCTGCGCTAAGAACGATTCAAGTGCTTGTAAAACTTTTACCATCAATTCTTGCATTACGAAAGGATAGAAAACAATGGATTAATCAAGAAAAAAATCAGATTGATTCAGAACAATTTAGAAAAAATGCTAGAAAGGTACTTGCTACTTTTATTTCACTAGGTCCTGTATACATCAAATTAGGTCAGTGGCTTTCTTCAAGAGCAGATATTTTACCACAACCATATTTAGAAGAACTTTCTAAACTTCAAGATAGTGTTCCTTCTGCCCCTTTTGATCAAGTTAAACCAATAATTGAAAATGAAATTGGAGCAATTGGTGATAAATTTGATCAAATAGATCCAAATTCAATTTCTGGTGCATCATTAGGTCAAGTTTATCGTGGAACTGTATCTGGACAACAAATTGTTGTAAAAGTAAAAAGACCCGGAATTGAAAAAATTGTTGCAGAGGATCTCAAAGTTCTAAAAAAAGTTCTTCCCTTTGCATTAAGATTTGTTGATCCAAATTTACGATATTCTGCAAAAGCAATGCTGTCCCAATTTATTGAAACAATTTATGAAGAAATGGACTATACTAACGAATCAAAAAATCTGAAAACTATCAAAAAAGATATGGAAAATTCTACCAAAGTAGTTGTACCTACTGTTTATGATGAATTATCCTCAAAAAATGTACTTACTATGGAATATTTGCCTGGAATTAAGGTAACAAATGTCAAGGAATTAGATGAAAAGGGAATCGACAGAGAACAACTAGTTATTGATGTTCACAAGGTTTTCTTTACGATGCTTCTAAAGCATTCAGTTTTTCACGCAGATCCTCACCCAGGAAATATTTCAGTGACTGATGAGGGGAAACTCATTTTGTATGATTATGGAATGGTTGGTAGAATAAATAATGAAACTAGATTCAAGCTAATCAGACTGTATCTTGCTTTGGTTGAACGAAATCCTCCTCGAGTAGTAAATGCTATGCATGATCTTTCAATGCTAACTCCTGGATACAATAGAGAAGTAATTGAAAAAGGAATTGAACTTTCTATTCGTGCAATGCATGGAAACAAACCTGATGAGATGGAAGTCCAAAGTTTGATGGAACTCGCTAACCAAACAATGAGTAAATTCCCATTTGTACTACCAAAAAATTTAGCATTGTATATGAGAATGGCATCCATTATTGAAGGAATTTACAAAACACATAATGTTGATTTTAAATTTGTCAAAGTTCTTAGAAATATACTTCAAGAGGAAAACCTAATTCCAAGAGCGTATGTTGAAGAACTAAAGATTTCATTTGATAATTTTTCAAAATCAATAGATTCTGCACTAAAAATGGGACCTGAAATGAAAAAGCTAATGGATGAAGTTCAAGTTTACATGAAGAAAGGAAAACCTATGGTCTTAGTAAGTGGAAGTATATTTGCATCTGCAACTTTTATTGGATCTGTATTTTTGTATCAATCAAATGAAATACTTGGTTTTATTGGGATGATAAGTTCTGGTTTGATAATGGCAGCATCAGGATTTTTTAGAAAATACTAGATTATTCAATTGAGATATCTTTACCCTTTTTTATTATAGGGATTATTAATGTAAGAATTCCATTTTCATATTTTGCAGATTCAATTTTCTCTTCACCTTCTTTAATTTCAATTGGTAATCTGATTTTTTTATCAATTATGTTGGGCCTTTGATTTGAAATAAGTGTATTAGATTCTTTATCATCAATTGTTTTTCTAGCATTAATAGAAAGGATATCTCCACATAGCGTTAATTCGATTTCTTTTTTTGTAAATCCTGGAATATCAATTACAATTTTTAGATTATTGTCATTAAGATACATGTCAATTGGTGGCAAAACAAATTCATAAAATTCTCTTGATTTGTTTCCAATTTCTTTGATAACTTCTTTGACTAGTCCCATTTTGTGTTATATGCTCAATTTTTGGTTATAAACCTTGATAGATTTTTAATCAATAAATTTCTCTGATTTGATAACTAATGATTATTGTAATTGAAGGTGGAGATCAAGCAGGCAAACTTACACAATCAACATTATTAGAAAAAGCCCTGAAAAAACGTAAAATCAAGACTAAATTATTTCATTTTCCGGACTATGGCACACCTATTGGTAAAGAAATTAGAAAATATTTGGATGGAAAAAGAAAGTTTCCTCCACAGGTAATTCATTGTCTTTTGGCTGCTAATAGATGGGAAAAACTTAATGAGATCTTGGCAGCAGAAGAAAAAAACTCTGTTTTGATTATGAATAGATATTATCATTCCAATTTAGTATATGGATTGGCAAATGGTTTGAAACAGAAATGGTTAGAAAGTCTTGATGAAGGTTTACCTAAAGCAGATCTTGTAATATTACTTGATGTTACACAAAAAGAATCATTTCGTAGACAAAAAACCCATAGAGACAAATTTGAAAAGAATGAAGAATTTTTAAGAAAAATTTCTAAACTTTATCGTACTACAGCAAAGAAAAAACATTGGAAAATAATTGATGCGTCAAAACCAAAAGATGAAGTTCATGAAGAAATTTTAAAGACATTTTCTAAAAAACTTGGATTATGAAAAAAAATTATTTGGATATTATAGATCCTATTCATGACTTTATTCGTGTATATGATTACGAGCTTCCAATTATTGATAGTCCTATCTTTCAAAGATTAAGACGAATTAAACAACTATCTGGTGCACATTTAACCTATCCTGCAGCTCAACATAGTCGATTTGAGCATTCTTTAGGAGTAATGCACATTGCTAGTCAAGCTGGTTTTGCATTAAATGAAAAAGGATTGCTAAATTCTGATGATGTTCAAATATTACGTATTGCTGGCTTGTTACATGATATTGGTCATGGACCTTTTTCTCACTTATTTGAAGAAATAATTCAAGAGAAAAAAATCTCACATGAAGATTATGGAAAAAAAATTATTCTAAACTCAGAAATCGGTGATATATTGTCAAAAACTGGTTTTGATAAAAAACTAATAACAAAAATTGCTTTTGGAGAATCAAGGTTTCAATATCTTAATGAAATTGTTTCAGGAGCTTTAAGTGCTGATATGATGGATTACTTACTTCGAGATGGTTACTTTACAGGAGCTGAGCATGCTAAAGTTGATCATAAACGAATTACACAATCATTGGATATTCATAAAAATAAACTTGCTTTAGAGCGTTCAGCATTATACTCTTTTGAATCCATGATGCACTCTCGATATCAAATGTTTAAAGCTGTATATTTTCATAAAACTGTACGAGCTGCAGAAGTAATGTTGATTGAAGCTTTACGTTTATCTGATGATGAATTTGGTTTTACATCTTTTAATCTAAATGAATTTGTTAAATTAACTGACGAATACGTTTTATCATCATTAATCTCTTCAAAATCTACTAAACTAAAACAAGCAAGACAATTTGCAGAAGACTATCAGAATAGGAAATTAATAAAATGTGTTTTTGAGAGAATTCTTACAAGTCAAAATAATTTGAAAAAAACTAGAACTAATGAACTTAGAATTGAATTGTCCAAAAAATCTAAAGTTGATGAGAATGAAATATTTGTTGATAGTTCTGTAACTCCTTCAATCCCACTTGCACCATCTAAAAATGAGTCAAAATCCATTGTTTTGATTTCTAATGAGAATGGAAAATCATCTGCCAAAGAAATGCCTATTTCTCAAATACCTGTGGTTTCAGCAATTTCTGGGTTTATGAACATACTTAGAATCTATACACACCAAAAGAACAGAAAAAAAGTTGAAATTGCCGCAAAATCAATCCTTGGTGACTTAAAATGAAAAAACGAATTGTAATCAAATTATCTGGAAGAGTATTTGGTATGGATAATGTCAAAGTTCTAAAGGATTATGCTGCATTTCTAGTAAAAATCAGTAAAGTATGTCAACCCATAGTTATTGCTGGAGGTGGAAATATTGCTAGACATTATATTTCTCATGCAAGAACCTCAGGAGCTGATGAATCTACATTAGATGAATTAGGAATTGAAATTTCAAGACTTAATGCAAAGTTGCTAATCTATGCTCTAAAAAACAAAGCATATTCACACCCTCCAACTTCATTACAAGAAGTTAGACATGCAGTTGATGATGGATTAATTGTAGTTGCAGGTGGTCTTCACCCTGGTCAAAGTACTAATGGTACTGCTGCATTGATTGCTGAAAAAGTAAAAGCTGAACAATTTCTTAATGCTACAGATGTTGATGGTGTTTACGATATGGATCCTAACAAATTCAAAAAAGCAAAAAAATTTAAACGAATTGAAATGAAAAATTTGAAAAATATGTTGGTTCATGAAGATTCTGTTGCAGGTGGTTATGATTTGATGGATATTGTTGCTCTAAAAATAATTGAGCGCTCAAAAATTAAAACAAGAATTCTAAAAGCAGATCCAAAAATTATTGAAAAAGCAATCAAAGGTGGCGATGTAGGCACTGAAATTATTCTTCCTTCAAAATAATTACACAGAATCTTCGTTTTGGATTGTAGGTTTTGTTTCAGACCATATCTGAATCTCTTTTTTAGGATATTCTGAAATTCCTGTATCTCTTAGTTTTTTGTAAATTAATAATGCTTCGTCTTTTTCCACAGCCTTAGATTGTGCTTTTGTGAAACCATCTTTATCTACAATTACTGCAACATGTCCATCTGGAGATTCGATTACTGCAGTAAATTCTTCTTCTCCGACAGGATGAAATTTTCCATCAATTTTCTTTGTAGTTAATGTTAGCATTCCAAATCCTGCCACTTCAAACATTTTCATTTGTGATTTACTAGCTCTTTGCTTTCCTTGTTGTACTGCTTGAAAATACTGCATAATTTTTTCTTCCTGCAATGGTATAATAACTATCTCAACATTTAAGATATCAAGAGGAAATGCAAAAATATGAATCCTAAAATTTTTGTTGGCGCTGCTGTTGCAGCACTTGCCGTAATTTTAGGTGGAATTCTTTTAATAGGACCTACAATGATTGTTCCTACTTCAGAAAATGCCAATAATCAAAACATACCACAAGCAAAACCTTTGCAAATTGAATTAGAAGATATTTCAATTGCAAAAATATCAGAACGTTCAGTAACTATCGATGTGGCATTCAAACTATCAAATCCAAATCCACGTGCAATGATTGTACAAACTATGGATTATCAATTATTTGAAACAAACTATTCTGAGACTGAACAAATTACAGGCGGTCAGATTGGTAGTAGGCCTGAGGGAATGGTTGAATTTGGCTCAAATTACTACACTCTTCTTGGTGAAAACTCAATAATTCTTAGAGATTCTCAGACACTAAAAAACACTGGAACAACTGCCGATTTGTGGCAAGCATTTGAAGAAGATACTGCATCTTGGAGAGTGTCTGGTGATGTATTTTTCAATCTTAGCTCAATGACTAGTGGTCAAGAAAATGAACTTCATTTTGAATTCACAAAATAAAGATCTAATGTATCATAAAATCTTAGAATTATGATAATATGTTTTTAGAGAAAAAATATTGGCAAAGTTATAAAAGCCCGTTTCATTGTTTTTTATCAAATGGCAGAAGCAGGTATGGCCGCATTTGGCGCAGCAGCAGGAGTCGCAATTGCACTCGCAGTAGTGTGTTTCGCTCTTCGTGGTAAAGGACATCCAGAACCACTAGATTAACCAAAGGAATTTTTCCTTTACAATATTTTTATAATTTTTCACTAATCTTTCTTTTTGCCAAATCCTAGCATTTCTGCCAGGTCTAATTGTTTTGTATTCTTCTTTTTCATAAAACATCTTTCAAAATATTGGCATTCAGTACATTCAGTTGATGGTTCTAAAATTGGTGTTTTTTGTTCTTTGAGAAGATCATTTAACACTCTAACTCGTCTGATTACTTCTTCAAACATTTTCTTACTACGTGAGATAGAAAATGTTGTTTCTTTCCTATCTCCAGAAATATAGACAATTATTCCATCTGGTTTATCATAAATCCACATACACGCATTAAGATAAAGAATATCACTAGCATGAGGATTTTCTAATTCATTTGTTGCTCCTCTAAATAAGAAAATAGAATCATCAATTAGCATGTCAACTTGACCCTTCAATTTGATATTATCAACATCAAATTCTTTTGGATCACTTCCATATTGTAATTTTCTTAGTAATCCTGAAAGAAGCTCATTGAATCCTCTTCTCTGAACTTCTTGAGGATCAATCCTGTCATAATATGAGCGCCTAAGACACTGTACAACCTCATGTAGATGTATGGTTTGAATATCTGCAGAATCAATGTCGATTTTTAACTCTTTTCCAATAGAATCTAGTGCATTTTCAACAATACTTCTAAAATCCCTATCTCCCATCATAATACATCATTCTCTCAATTTGACTTCTTATACTTAGCTGACAAGTTTGGTGATTGTTTTTGAAATTCTTCCTGAAAAGGCTAGAATTACAAAATGAAGGCCAAAACCAATGATTGCCCCAACGATTAGTTGACCTGTAAGAAAATAGATCCCTAAGAATACTGCTAAAGGAGGTAGGGCAAAAATCATGGCTAAAAATGAACTAACCCAGATTAATTTGATTAAAACTTCTGTAGAAATTTCAGTTTTTTTCTTTGGAAAATTGAACATTTCAAAAATCTTATTCTTCTTCTAGAATTAATTTTGACATTGTAGTTTCAGTTGGAATTTTTTGTTCTACTGCAAAAGCAATGGCTGCTAGATTTCTAATTTCAAACGCTGTTAATTTTGTAATTCCCACAATTGTTGCAAAACTAAACATCTTTGTGAATGATCTTAATGATGAAGTATAGATTGATATCTCAAATGCACGTTCAAATTCTGCAATAGCATCTAATTCGTTTTCAACTTGTGGTACTAAATCCTTGTATTTCGTACTTGATAATTCGTTAAATGCATCTCTAACCGTACCTGCGGCCATCATTCTTCCAAGTAACTCTTTAGCAGGTGGACTGGTTGTGATAATCAAATCTTGAATTTGTTCTTCTTGCAATCCCCAAAACTTTCCTCTAATCACACTCAAGATATTGTAAAAATCAATATCCATAGAAACAATTTTAGTTGCTTCTTTATCTGCATAATTTTTCATTGCACCTGCTAATTGTTGGAACAATATTTTGTCAAAATATGTATCTAGGATTTGGAGATTTTTCTTTTCATTGTATAATGCTGCAGCTTTTGTAATTTCATCTGCAAATTCGACTGAATTCAAACTTGCAACAGCTTCTTCAAAGTCTTTTGAAACAAGTGCTTTTACAACAACATCTCTTTGTTTGATTAATTCTTCGGCATGTAGATTGACATGTGATTCAATCTCTTCTTGTGGTTTTCCTAAGATTTTGCCTTTTAAGATTTGTTTTAGATTCGAAATAATGAATTTCATATAGTATGCATCAAGAACACCTGAATTTCCTGATGTCTTTGCTATGGAATAATGAATATCTGCTAATTTACTTCTGAGTGCTGATTCTATACTTTGTGAAGTATATGGTTTTTGAACATCTGCTACGGCATCTCCGTAAACTGTATTTTTAATTCTAGTCATTAATTCCTCCAAATCTCTAGATTCAGCAAGTGTTTGAAAATCTGCCCTGGTAAGTAACTTGCCTCGTTTACTGTATGCTTTCACAGAAGCATAGACATTCTTAGAGCCACCCATTTCGATCAATCTCCTTTAGGCAACTAATTTAATGTTTGGCGATCCTATTCTAGGAACAAATTCTAGGTAATTTTATCTAAAAATGTGATGGCTTCTTCTTTTTCCTGTTTTGTTAGATTTGCAAAGGCTGAAAGAATCTCTTTTTGAATAATCAAAGATTCATCAGAGATATCTTGTAATTTTGATAGATCAAATGGCAACAATTCTTTGATCTTATTTTCACAAAAAGCCTTGACATATTTTTGAAAAATCGAGTATGTGAAAATTGGACTAGTTTTTAAAAGACTAGAAAGAATCTTCTCAAATTCCTTTTCTTTAGGTTCAGACTTTGCAAAAAACTCGATCAAAAGATTTTCTCTGTTTTTGCATTCGTCAATTGACAATGCAACCAAAATCCCTTTTTTGGTCAAATGATAATATGGAATTCCTTTCTCTTGCAATGCTTTGGGTCCTCTTTTCAAAGGCAATCTACCATCTTCTTCTGCTATTCCCATAGGAAGTAAAATTTCATCAAGATCTCGAAATATTCCTGAATAGATGTTCTTCCATGCAATTTCATGCTTTTTAGCTATCCTTTGAGAAATTCCTGTTCTGGTCCTCTCTGCAGGATTTGCATTACTTCCAAGAATGGCGATGATCGCTCTTTGTCTATTAGCCTCCCCGGTAAGATCATTCCCTTTTGTTTTGAATGTATCAAAAATTGCTAATTTCGTATCTGATTTTATCTTCATTTACTCACCTTTATCATAATATTCATTTTTTATGTTACTATCAGAATATAGTAAAATATAACAATTTACTTTTTTGAATGGTTTCTAGTCTTCAATGCTTAAATAATTTTCAATTTCGATTAATTTAATGAATTCTAGGAACTACAAGTATGCTCTATTACTTGTAGCCGCAGTATCTATCACAGCAACTGGTGCTATGTCTCAGGCATATGCACAAAGTGTTGAAGATGGTATGGACGGATATGTAAAAGGAACCAGTGGAATTTACACTGGTAACCCTAACGAATGTTGGTATGATGATGGCGAAGGCGGCATGCTACCTTGTCTTATAGACACAGGTGATACAGCATGGATGCTTACAGCAACATCATTAGTACTCTTCATGTCTCCAGGAGTCGGTTTCTTTTATGGCGGTTTAGCCAGATCAAAGAACATCGTCAATGTACTTGGTATGACCTTAATTGTAATGGGTCTTATGTCAGTACAATGGGTTCTATGGGGATACTCACTAGCATTTGGCGGAATAGATTCTGATGCAAATATGTTCATGGGTAACCTGGATTATGTTGGATTTAACATGGTATCAGCTTGGGCACCATTAGGTGAAGTTGGTCCTTGTCACGATACATGGTCAGCAGCTTACCAGATGAATGAATTTAAGGAAGGCGACATGTGTAGCCAAGGATGGCCAGGTACAGTACCTCACCAACTCTTTGCTATGTTCCAAGCAACCTTCGCAATCATTACACCAGTTCTAATTATTGGTGGTTTGATTGACAGAATCAAATTCAGCGCAGTTATCATATTCGTACTCTTATGGGGTACCTTCGTTTACGATCCAATTGCACACTGGGTCTGGGGAGGAGGCTACATAGGAGGAGGTTCAATTGACCTCGATCCAGACTTATCGCCATCTTATGCATTAGACTTTGCAGGTGGTACTGTAGTACACATATCTTCAGGATTCGCTGCATTGGCAGGAGCCTTAGTCCTTGGCAGAAGACTTGGATATGGCAAAGTGCCAATGGAACCACACAATATCCCAATGGTAGTCCTCGGAGCAGGAATACTCTGGTTTGGATGGTTTGGTTTCAATGCAGGAAGTGAAGTTATGGTAGACGGCATTACCGTCAGCGCATGGACTGTTACAAATACAGCAACTGGTATGGCTGCAGTCACTTGGGTGCTCATGTCTTGGGCACACACTGGAAAACCAAGTGTTGTAGGAGCTGCATCAGGAGCAGTAGCAGGATTGGTAGCAATCACACCAGCCTCAGGTTGGGTAGGTCCAATGGCTGCGATTATAATCGGTATTGCAGCTGGTACAATTTGTTATGGATGTATCGCATTCAAGAGTGCCCGTAAATGGGATGACGCATTAGATGTATGGGGAGTACACGGAATGGGTGGTCTTACAGGTGCAATTTTGACTGGTACACTCGCTAGTCCTCACGTTTGGGATACTGGAGACGGTATCGGAGCATGGACTGGTACAGCAGAAGGTATGGAACAGCAAGCAATCAGCATCATTGGTGCTGCAATATCAATAGGCTATGCCTTTGGTGTTACAATTGTAATCCTCAAAGTAATGGATGCCGTATGGCCTGGCGGAATCAGAGTCACTCCTAAAGAAGAGGAGATTGGTCTCGATTTGGCACAGCATGGCGAAAGAGCATACGTTAACGAATAGAAAAACCCTTTTCTTTTCTTCTTTTTATTTAATCCAAATAAATTTACATTTGATCATTTTATCTAAATCATGTTAATTTCTACAAGTGAATTAAATTCACAACTTAATGATTTAGATATCATAATAGCTGATACTCGTTCCTTCAAAGAATATTCAGAGGGACATGTACCAGGTGCAGTACATCTTGATCTATTTGCATTTCATTGGATTGATACTACAAAAGAGGGAATTGAAAATTTCAATAAACAAACACAAAATTTACTTTCATTTCTTGGAGTAACTCCTGAGAAAAAAGTTATCTTTTATGATTCAGTTTCTGGAATGCTTGCAGCTAGAGGTGTCTGGATGTTGATGTATTTTTCACATCAAAATGTTTCAATGCTAGATGGAGGAATTTCTAAATGGAAAAATGAAAATTTACCGTTAGAGAATAAACCAAATGGATTCAAACCATCTAAATTTGCAGGAAAAATTAATCCAGATATCATTACAGGATTTGAACATATTCGAGATAATCTAGATAATTTGAAAATACTTGATGCTCGTTCTATTGGAGAATATGATGGAAGTACGGTTAGAGCAGCACAATCTGGACACATACCAAATTCAATCAATATCGATTGGAATCAAAATCTCTCTGATGATGGTACTTTCAAAAATGATTCAGAATTATTACAAATGTATGATATTCCAAAAGATACTGAAATTGTTACATATTGTCAAGGAGCATATCGTGCTGCCAATTCCTTTTTGGTTCTGAAAAAACTTGGATTTACCAATGTCAAAGTCTATCTTGGTTCTTGGGGAGAATGGGGAAATCGATTAGATTTGCCAATTGAGAAATAGATTTCTTTAGTGACTAAATTTCTTGAAACAAACATTACTCTGAAAGAAAGTCTTTAGCCTCAAAAAATCCGGTTAATTCCTTTGAAAGCTGCTCAGAAAATAGTCCAAATAATTCAAAATCATGATGATTCATTTTTTTCTTACTAAACATAGCAACAACAGCAACTGCCTTTCCTTTGTAAGATAGTGGATATCCAATAAATGATTTGAGCTTTTCTTTTTTTGCCCAATTATGTATTTTGATTCTTGGGTCATTTACAACATCATTTGAAACCACGGGTTTGTTGGTTTTTGCAATATGTCCAATTTTTAGTGAATTAATTGGTACTTTGGAAAAATTTCCATCAATCCGTGTATATTTTCCAGCACTAAATTTTAAAATCAACATTTTTCTCTGCTTGTCTACTAACCAAATCCGGGCAAAAGATGCATCAAAATATTTTACTATGTATTCAACAATTTCTTGAAATCTGTCATTAATATTATCATATTTTTTTAGTGATTCTATAATTTCATAAATTCTTCTTTTTCTTTCTTTCATTTCCTGATCTTCATAAATCATATAAGGAGATGATTTTATGGTGTTTGATTCATAAGATCTAAAATCTGAAATTAATTTACCAAAACTATTTAGGAAATTATTTATTTCAAGATCATATTGCTCAATTGAATCAAAAACAAAATGACAGATCCAATTATAATCCCCACTTAATCTACTAGAAAATGTACAAAATTGAGAATCAATAACATATTCTGCTAACCTATCAATTAATTCAGATGTGTCTTTTGAAAATTTGAATTTCAAAATTATAGTTCGATTAATTTTTTTAGACAAAATATTTGGATTTAAAATTACAGAGTATCCAAGTATGACATTATTTTTTTCTAATTTTTGTAACCTATGTCTAATTCCTCTACCTGTAATTGTATGTCCTAAATCATCAAGAATTTTTTGTAATTCTTGTGAAGACATTCTTGCATTTTTACCTAGATGAGATAAAATGATTCTATCTACTTCGTCAACCAACTAATTTTATTAATAGGACAATCTATTATTGATTTCCGATCTGGACAATTTTTATTAAAATTTTTATTTTTAGCCTATATGCATGTCCAATCTGGACAATTTTATATGATAATTATTCCATCCAACATATGTACTATTTTTCATTATAATAAATCATGACTGAGTTAATTGAAAGTAAGGAATGTCCAAAATGTGGTTCTGAAAAAATTAATTTTAAAGATGATAAATTTTCATGCAAATCATGTGGTTTGCATTTTAGCTATTTTGGAGATACAAAATGAATAAAAGTCTATATGTGATTATTCCAATTCTTGCTTTTTCTATAATTTTTGTAAATGCATTTTATGGCCACTTAATTTTTGCATCAGACACTCAAGAAGTAATAAACAAATATTCTGTTTATGTTCATTTACTTCCAGAATGGAATAGTGATTCAAAAAATATTATTTTCGATGTTACAAACACTTGGTACAAATCTGATAAAATTAGTAGTGTGAATCATGTTTTTGATGCTGAATCAAAAGAGTATAATACAAATCAACTTCAAACTCTGAACAACAAATCTTACGTTGAGCTAAAACATGAATTCAGTGATTGTCAAGAAGAATGGCAACCAATGTTGTATAGAAAGGCAATAGATACTGTAAGACATGAAATAGAATATGTTCAAGGACAGCAGTTGAATACAAATCCAGATGTTTCTGTTTATCCTGATATTGAGAATCTAAATTATGAAAATTTTGAACAGCAATTAAAAATTAAAAATGGATTTGCACAATTTTTTCCAATTTGTTCCTCCAAAAATACAACATCATATGACTATAGTGTAAAAACTGATAACAAAGATTTGGGTTTTGATGTATATTTTATATCTTCAATTAAACAACGTGAAAATTTTGTAATGGATGATTTTGATTATTACAAAGAATCAGGATGTTATGCACAAAACAAACAAAGCTATAGCGGCACATGTACAAATATCACAAAAGATAGTGGTCTACTTGTAATATTTCCTGATAATCTCAAACCATGGACTACCAAGGTTACAGTAAATCTTTATGAGAATAATTAAATCATTTATTTATAATCATACTAATTCTTTTCATGGGATTTCTAAAAAAACTCAAAGATACTACAGAAAAAGGTATTGAGAAAGGAACTGATCTCGGCAAACAAAGTATCGAAAAAGGTGCTGAATTAGGCACAAAAGGTTATGATACAACAAAGGATGCTGCCAAAAAAGGATACGATAAAGCTAAGAAAGATTAGATTTCTTTAAATTTTATTTTCTTTTCCAAATGAATTGGTTGTAAATCAATTCTGGTCTAATTTGTCTAAATGGCTGTGCTCCACCAACATACCATTTTGTAAAGAATTCATACAAGTGCAATCTGAGAGACTGAATGTATACAATTAACCCTTCAATCATCATAATACCCAAGTTTCCGCCAATGATCATTGCCATTGCACCACCAGATTCAGAACCTCCTAATGATGTAAATGCATTGTTTACCGTCATAAGCAGAGCTGCATGCACGAGTAACATAATTCCAAGTCGAGCATAACTGATTGTATGAGCTAAACTCTCTACCGTTTTACCTAGAAGAACTTCCATAATGACACTTGCAGGATCTGCTCCATCTTCAGGATGTTTCTTTGCATGCATTACACCTCCAACCATCATAATAACCATTGATGCAATTACAATAATTACTGAAATTCTTGTAACAATCCAAACTTGTGCCCAATCTCCAAGGAACATTGTTACCCAAGGAACAGCTTCTGTATGGACTTTTGAATACATATTCATTACATCATACTGTGAACCAATTGCACACATCATGATAACCACAATTCCTCCATAGAGTGTAATGTTTGGAATTGCTTCAGTAAAGACTACCATTTTGTGTCCTTCCTTTAACAATCTAATTACACGAAGAACCATTGCCCAAACCAAATGAACAATTCCAATGAATAATGAAACTTTGAGAATGTTGATTACTTGTTCAAATGTTAATTCAGCAACACTGAGTATTCCTACAATCCAACTAACTGAATGTAAGGCACCGCCTTCTTCAAGTAATCCTTCAAATGGACCCATATGATCAAGATGGAAACCAAATGCTTCACCTGCCGCCACACCCGCAATTGCAGCTGATGCACCAGAAATTGCTATGAGCATTCCCCACTTTGATAGTTCTCCTTGTCCTTTGAATTTGAAGAGCAAACCTAATGCCATGAGTAACAAACCATGGCCCATATCTGCAAACATCAATCCGTAGAAGATTGGCCACATTAGAGCAATCATTGGAGTTGGATCTGGTTCTCCAGCCTTTGGTATTCCTTGACTCTTTGTGATTACTTCAAAAGTTCTTACAAATCGTTTATTGTCAAATAAGGTTGGTATCTCTTCTTTAAGTTTAGGATCAGTAATATCTTCAACAACTGACATCCATTGCTTTGTTGATTCCGTAAATTTTGAAGCCATCTTTGTTGGAATAAAACCTTGAATTACTGCAAAGTTTTTGGTTCCTCCTGGTTTTCTCAAAGTCTCAAGAACATCTTTTGCGACTTGTGCTTTTTCATGTAGTGATAAAATATCTCGTCTGATTTTCTTTGTAATCCCTGCTAATTCTTTTTTGATTGTAGCTTGTTTTGCAGTTAATTCTTTAATTTTAGATTCTGCGAGTGCATATGCCTCACTAGGAATTTGAGGAAACCCTTCTGGGATTTTAAAAGTATTAGAGTTGAAACTACGTAAAACCTTGAGAACTTTTTCAGAATCTTTGGAATCAGAAATTACTAGAATTGCGGATTTCTCTTTATTATCCAAGTCATATTTGTAAATTGTAATTCCTTCTAGAGAGCGACTAATCTCATCATAATCTTCAGAATTGATAACAAAGAGATTTGTAAAAAAGTGTCTCATTAAACCAAATCCAGAAATATCCATCTTCATCTTTTTTATTACTTCCAAAGTGTCTTTGAGAGAATTGTATTCTTCAATGGACACTCTAGCTGTTGCTGCTTCTTCTAGGAGTTTTGCAGGCTTTTCAATTATAGTTGGAGCATCTTTACTAAGTTGCTCAACCATATCTTCAATTTCATTAATCTCATAATCTTTTTTCTTGATTACAGTTCCTTTGAATAAAATCTCCATAATCCCTACTTCTAAGGGGATGCCCATTCCTTTGATAACATCATCAATGGATTGGTAAGTTTGCTGTGCCTTTAGTAACAAATCATCGATTTCAGGCGTTACAAGGTCATTTGCAGAATCAATTTTGTGATACCACTCAAACTCTGTCAATCTTGAAATTGCTTTTGGAGACTCACTTCTTGGTAAAATTACGGTTCCAAGTTTTAGATCGGCTGTTCCCAAGACAAATTTTGGGTATTTTCATTGAGTTTAATATCTTTCTGATTCCATTCCCAAACATTAAAATCCATTACGAGTCAACGGCTCCCATTGGCATCTAATTCGGCATTAGAAAGTACAATTGACAAAATTTTGAAAAATACCGAACAAGACATTTTGGCAAATATTAAATCTGGATTAGAAGAATCTCAACAAAATCTAGACAATGCTATTCCTAGATTAGAGAGTGAATATGATAAAATTATCTCTGATGGCAAAAAAGAGGCAGATAAGATTGAAAAACAAATTACGGGAAGTTCTGACATTGAGGCCAGAAACCAACAACTGATGATATTAGAAGAAGCAGTAGATAAGGTATTTTCAACAGCATTAGACCAAATTGCAAATGCTGATCGTAGTGGTGATTATTCCAATTTCATTAAGACTTTGATCGAAGAAGCAACCAAAATTTTGGGCACTTCAGAAATTATCATTTCAACAAATGCAAAGGACAGAGATATTGTCCAATCAACCCTATCTCAATTTACAGGAGCAGAACTATCTCCTGAGACAATTGATTGTCTTGGAGGAATTAAAGTAAAATCCAAAGATGGTGCAATGACATTTGATAATACAATCGATGCAAGAATTGAACGTATGAAGCCTTTAATAAGGAAAGATATTGCAGCAAAATTCGGAGTGGGAAATTAGAAAATGGCAGCTCAAGGTAGAATTGTTTGGGTAAGTGGCCCAGCTGTAAAAGCAGACGGAATGTCTGACGCAAAAATGTATGAAACTGTTACTGTAGGAAATTCAAAATTAGTAGGTGAAGTAATTAGATTAACTGGCGATGTGGCCTTTATTCAGGTATACGAATCAACAAGTGGTCTTAAACCAGGTGAGCCTGTAGTAGGTACTGGTAACCCACTAAGTGTATTATTAGGTCCTGGAATTATAGGACAACTTTATGATGGAATTCAAAGACCGCTAAGAGAATTATCTAAAGCATCTGGTTCCTTCATTGGAAGAGGTATCACAACATCTGCTGTTGATATGACAAAAAAATACCACTTTGTTCCAACTGTAAATAATGGTGACGATGTTGCTGCAGGAAATATTATCGGAACTGTACAAGAGACTGATCTTATTGAACATTCTATTATGCTTCCACCAGATCATGCAGGCGGAAAAATTTCAAACATTGTATCTGAAGGAGATTATGATTTAGAAACTATACTAGCTACAACTGAAAAAGACGGACAATCTATTCCAGTCAAAATGTATCATAGATGGCCTGTACGAAAACCACGTCCATATCATAAGAGATACGATCCTACTGTACCACTCTTAACCGGACAACGTGTTATTGACACATTCTTCCCTATTGCAAAAGGAGGAACCGGTTCAATTCCTGGAGCATTTGGAACAGGAAAAACTGTAACATTACACCAAATTGCAAAATGGGCTGATTCTCAAGTTGTTGTTTACATTGGTTGTGGTGAAAGAGGAAATGAAATGACTGAAGTATTAGTTGAATTCCCACATCTTAAAGATCCACGTAGTGGAAAACCTTTGATGGATAGAACTGTCCTTGTAGCAAACACTAGTAACATGCCAGTAGCAGCAAGGGAAGCAAGTATCTACACTGGTGTCACAATTGCAGAATATTACAGAGATATGGGTAAAGACGTTGTACTTGTAGCAGATTCAACAAGTAGATGGGCTGAATCACTCAGAGAAATGAGTGGTAGATTAGAAGAGATGCCTGCAGAAGAAGGATATCCATCATATTTAGCATCAAGATTAGCAGAATTTTATGAAAGAGCAGGTCGTGTTCAAGCAGCTGGTAGTCCAGAACGTGATGGTTCAGTTACATTGATTGGTGCTGTATCTCCATCTGGTGGTGACTTTACAGAACCAGTTACAACTCACACAATGAGATTTATCAAAACTTTTTGGGCTTTGGATGCAAAACTTGCATACTCTAGACACTATCCATCCATTAACTGGATGAATAGTTATTCTGGTTATCTTGCAGACATTGCAAAATGGTGGAGTGAGAACATCAGTGAAGATTGGTTTAACATTAGAAGTGAAACCTATGGTGTCTTACAAAGAGAGGATACACTAAAAGAAATTGTTAGACTCTTAGGTCCAGAAGCATTACCTGATGAAGAAAAATTAATTCTTGAAGTTGCAAGAATGGTAAAGATTGCTTTGCTACAACAAAACTCATTTGATGATGTTGATACTTATTGTAGTCCCGAAAAACAATTCAAACTAATGAAATTATGTGTTGACTTTTACAACAAAGGACAACAAGCACTCAAAGAAGGTGCAGCACTCTCTGACATCCGTGAATTAGGTGTAGTAAGCAGTTTACTTAAAGCAAGAATGGATGTTAAAGATGATGAGATGCCAAAACTTGATCAATTAGATAAAGATATGCAAGAACAATTCAAATCAATTTCAGGAGTGAAAGTATCAAATTGACAGCAGAAGGCGGAGTTCAATACAGTAAGATTGCAGAAATCAAAGGCCCTCTAGTTGTTGTAGACGATGTTGAAAATGCAGCATTTGATGAACTCGTTGAAATTGAAACTACTGAGGGTGAAAGAAGATTAGGTAAAGTTCTCGAAGTAGGAAACGGTAAAGCAATCGTCCAAGTCTTTGAGGGAACAACTGGATTATCAATCTCTGGAACTAATGCAAAATTTGTAGGTAAAGTTATGGAAATGCCAGTATCAAAAGAGGTACTTGGTAGAGTATTTGATGGACTAGGAAGACCAAAAGATGGACTCCCAGATCCAATTGCTGATAAATTTGTAGATATTAACGGAGAACCAATGAATCCTGAACAACGTGAATATCCAAAGGATTTCATTCAAACTGGTGTATCTGTAATTGATGGATTAATGACACTAGTTAGAGGACAAAAACTTCCAATCTTCTCTGGTTCTGGTATGTCTCACAATCTTTTAGCAGCACAAATCGCAAGACAAGCAAGTGTTGTTGGAACCACCGATGATTTTGCCGTGGTATTTGCAGCAATTGGTGTGCAATACAGTGAAGCAGAATATTTCAGAAGAAGTCTTGAAGAATCTGGTGCATTGAAAAGAAGTGTTCTATTTCTAAATACAGCAGACGATCCTGCAATTGAAAGAATCATTACTCCTCGTGTAGCTTTAACCGTAGCAGAATATTTGGCATTTGAGTTAGGAATGCACGTACTAGTTGTAATTACTGATATGACAAACTATGCAGAAGCATTAAGAGAAATTAGTGCAGCAAGAGAAGAAGTTCCTGGAAGAAAAGGATATCCTGGTTATCTTTACACTGACCTTTCAACACTTTATGAAAGAGCAGGAAAACTCAATGGAAGAAAAGGTAGTGTTACACAAGTTCCAATTTTGTCAATGCCTTCTGATGATATTACTCACCCAATTCCTGACCTTACTGGTTACATTACTGAGGGACAAATAGTAGTTGGTAGAGATTTATTCAGACAAGGAGTTTATCCACCAATCAATATTTTGATGAGTCTTAGTAGATTGATGAAAGACGGTATTGGTGAAGGAAGTACTAGAGAAGATCACGGTGAGATTTCTAACCAGGTTTATGATGCATATTCTCGAGCTCAAGAAGTAAGAGCACTAGCTGGTATTGTAGGAAAAGCAGGTTTAACTGAAATTGATCTCAAATATTTGGATCTTGGAGATACGTTTGAAAAAGAATTCCTTACACAAGCAACTGATGAAAACAGAACAATTGAAGAAACCCTTGCTCTCATGTGGAAGATTGTCTCAAAATTACCAAAGAATGAGATTACTAAAATCAAAGACAAGTACGTAGAACAATATTACAAGGAAGAGTAACTAAATGTCATTTGGACAAAACGTTGCAGCAACAAAGATTGAACTTTTCAAATACAAAAAATCCAGTCAAATAGCCGTAATGGTTCAGCAAATTCTAGATGATAAACGTAAAGTTCTATTAAAAAATATTGAAGAGATGATCCAAGAAGCATCTAAAGCAAGAGGTGGTATTTGGGAACCTTTGCAAGATATTTACAAATCAGTAAATGAAGCTTATCTTGCATTAGGAACAAACACTGTTGACTCTGTAGCAGAATCTACTCCACCCGTAATGGAAGTAGACGTTCATGTTAGAAGAGTTGTTGATGTTAAAATTCCAGCACTTACCGTAACTGAAAAAGATACTAAATCAATGCCTTATGGATTTGCAGATACAAACTCTTCCATCGATAGAGCAGCAAAGCAAATCAAAGAGTTGATGCCAAAAATTTGTAAAGCAGCAGAATATGAAAATTCTATTTTTAGTCTTGCAAAAGCATTGGAAAAAACACAAAAATTGTTAAACGCACTTGAAAATGTCATTATTCCTCAATACAAAGATAATATTCGATTTATTCTCTCTACTCTTGAAGAGAGAGAACGAGAAGAATTCGCAAAGTTAAAAAAAGTGAAAGAAAAGATGGAAAGCACATAATGGCAAAAGAAGAAATTAAAAAATTACTTGAAAACTCAAAGAAGGAATTAGATGGAAATTATGATAATTTTGTAAAATCCATCCAAGACGATCTTTCATCATTCAAAAAGAAAACTTTAGATCGAATTTGAGCTTCACATCTCATCATGATTTAAATATGGATATCATGGAGCCTGATCGTAAATGAAATCTATCGTCATGTTACTTTTGGCAGCATCAGCAATTTCAATTCTAGGATCAACTGGAGTTGCATTTGCTCAAGAAGATGGTGCATCTAGTGGCGACTCTATGAAACTCTTAGGTGCTGGTTTAGCCTTTGGTATTGCAGCCGGTGGAGCAGGAATAGGTCTTGGTCAAGTAGGTGCAGCAGGTCTTGCAGTCATTAGTGAGAACCCAGCTTTACAGTCAAAGGTATTCATCTTCGTAGGTATGGTCGAATCAATCGCAATCTACGGTATAGTTATGATGTTTATCATCTTAGGACAATAGTCCAAACTACATCTTTTTCAAATTTTTAGATTTTTTCTTTAATTGTATTTTAGCTTAGTAACATCTAGAACTCTAGCACAATACCTACACTTGAGAACTCTCCCATCTTTGTTAATTACATCCATCACAGATTCAATGTATTCTGTACTGTTTGTAATGCAATCAGGATTTGAGCATCTAAAAATTCTATCAATCTCGTTTGGTAATGCTACCCTTCTCTTTTCAACTAACTTGTATTCTTTAATCATGTTAATTGTTGCTGTTGGGGCAATAACTGCTAACTTGTTAGTGTCATCATCTTTTAGAAACTTGTTTTCTACTTTGATGATATCTTTTTTCTTAAATTTTCCGCTTGGTACATTCAAGGCTATGGTGATTAAACTGCCATCTTTCCCATCAATTCTTAAAGCATTGAGAACCTGAAGACCTTTACCTTCATCTATATGGTCAATTACAGTACCTTCCTTAATTCGTCGAACCATAAGGTCGGACTGTTCCATCAGAATACTTTGTATAGTCACCTGTATATATTATTGAAAGAATGAACGAATTCTACCAAAAAGACATTATCTCAATTAAGGATTATACCAAAGATCAACTGGAAACTATCTTTACATCTACTGATAAAATAATGCAACTTAGCCTTTCAGAAAGAAGAGAAATTTGTAAAGGCAAAACTTTGGGCTATCTGTTCTATGAACCAAGCACTAGAACCCGTCTAAGTTTTGAATCTGCCATAGCCTCAATCGGTGGAAATTCTCTTGGAATCTCTGATATTACTTCATCATCAACTCAGAAAGGAGAGAGTCTTGCAGATACTGTTAGAATCATGTCAATTTATTCAGATGTTCTAGTATTGCGTCATCCTCTAGATGGTTCAAGTAGATTTGCAGCTGAAATTTCTGATAAACCAATAATTAATGCAGGTAGTGGAACCGAAGAACATCCCACTCAGGCAATTCAAGATTTGTTTACAATCAAAAAAGAAAAGAGAAAGATTGATGGTTTGAAAATTGGAATTGTGGGTGATCTAAAGTATGGACGAACTGTTTACTCTCTATTGCATGGTTTAGGAAATTATGATGTTGATGTTAGTCTTATTTCTCCTGAATCTCTAAGAATTAGATCTGACTCTACTTATGAAATAAAAAAGAAATTAGACTATACTGAAACTACTGACATTGAAGAACATCTAGATGATCTTGATGTTCTTTATGTTACAAGAATTCAAAAAGAAAGATTCCCTGATGAGGAAGAGTATCTCAAAGTAAAAGGAAGTTATGTTGTTGGATTAGACATGCTAAAAAGAATGAAAGATGATGCAATAATTTTACATCCATTACCTAGAATAGATGAAATTTCAGCTGATGTAGATAAAACAAAAAATGCTAAATACTTTGAACAAGCTGAATATGGAAAATACACTCGTTCTGCTTTGTTAGGTATGATTCTCAACGAGAACGGATTTTAATTTTTTAGAAAATCCGTATTCCATATATCTAGAGACATTTCAATATGACTAGTTGACTGAAACAAAAATTATTCCGATATTTCCATTAGACTTGGTATTATTCCCACGACAAGAGCTACCTCTTCGAATTTTTGAGCCTAGATACAAACAACTAGTTGATGATTGCATGATTGGTGATGGTCAATTTGGAGTATGCCTAATTGATGAAAGTAATTCCATCAATGGTTGGAATTCACCAAAATTAGTTGGGACAATTGCCAAAATCTCAAAATGTGAAGATGTGGAATTAGATGGATTACAACTACACATTGAAACCATTGGAAGAAATTCCTTTAAAATTAAAAGAATCATCCCACCATCTATTAAACAGCCTGAAAACTATGATCCTTTATCTGTAGAGGGACACCAGGAAATTTCTGAATTACATGAACAAATTGGAACAGAAGAAAAAATGTACATACAAGCTGAAGTTGAAATGATTCCAGAAATTGATGAAAGTATTTCTCTTGAGAAATGGGAATCTCTAGTTGAACTATGGAAAAAGAAAATTATCAAACAAGCTTTACCACAAGTTGTTGATTCACATTCATTGGATCATGTTTTAGAACAGTATTATCTTAACACTGACACTCCTACAATTGATTACATTTACTCATTATCTGCACTTGGTGCAAAGGATCCAAACGAACTTCAGCCTATTTTGGAGGCAACATCTATGGATGAATTAATTAAACGAATAGAAGAATTGTTAACAGTAAAATGATGTCATTGAAACACTCTGCAATTTTTGCAATCATAGGGTGTTTATTATTTCCTGCCAGTGCTTACGGACATGGATTTGGAATCGATACAATATCTTCTGTTGATGTACAGGGAAAAAAGATTTCAATTTCAGTAGAAATGCCTATGTATTTTGAAAATCAACAAGATCAAATTACAATTACAGTAACTGAAGACGAAACAAAAGAAACTGCAAAAAATGTCACTTTTCTGATTGGTCTATTTTATAAAGATGAAATGATCTTCAGAAACTATTTCTTTGCAGAAAATGGTATTTTGCCCATAACAGTTACACCTACTGAAGATCCAAAAATAATCATTCATGGTGAGCAAGATTCTTTGCTTGGAGCTTGGCATGGAACCGAATCTAATCCAATAGAGATTACTGGACCTCTGTTTAACTCAGGTGGGCTGTATAATTTTGAGATTGAAGTCAGAACAATTGATGAACCTACAAACATCATAGAAAATTCTGATGTTTATAATGCAGATTTGAGCCTAATTGAGACTGTATCTTTCATTCAAGAGGATTCTGAAAATAATGATGTAGAGTTTCGCTCAAAATCGTATTTTGACACAATTTCTAATTTTAAGTATAATCCTGATGTAAAAGAGGTTACTTTTGAAATGCCTTTTGACTGGAGTGAAAAACAAATGTCTCATGTTCCAGTTGTACATGTAGAAACACATTTTCCAAAAGATTTTGTAGAATTCTTATCTCCTAGTTACACTGGATATGTAAATGGAATTGAATTATTCAAATCATCTGTTGCAGTTGATGATTATTCAGAAGATCATGAAAGAGTAGTTCATCTTGTTTTACTGCAAGACCATTTACGATATATGAAAAATGAAATGAAAAAGTCTGAAGAACCTTTGCCAGAAAATATGTCATTTAGATTATCTGTTAGTGAGGATGCTGCATTTCCACTAGAAGCATATACAAAAAGTGAAGACTTTAAGGTAAACCTTGCATGGGATCCAATAGAAGTAGAGCCAAACATTGATACTAATTTTATTTTTACAATCAGAGATGGAAAAACAAATGAACCATTAAGAAGTTCTGATTATACATTTGTAATAATTCAAAATGGAAAAGAAATACATCGTGTTTCTGGAACCGCACAAATTGGAGGCGAATTTGAAAAATTTACATTCTCTGAAGATCAAACAGGTCCTACAGTAATCAAATTTGAAAATATTAGAAACACTGGACAAGAAACTGAATTTGCTCTAGTTGTGATTCCTGAATTTGGAAGTATTGCAATTTTTGTATTAGTAATTTCTATAATTAGTATAATTTTTGTAACAAGAAAAAATTCATTGGTAATCTAAAGGGCTACCAACTTTACGGTATCCATGTTTTTGTTTGTCTGAAAGTCTTTTGTCATTGTAGATACCTTTTCTGCATCTCCATCAATTAAGAACAGTTCCATGCATTTTTCTTTCTCTATTTTACTATGAAGATGTGTCGTAATCAGATCTTCAAAATTATGTGTTATTCCAGAAACAACATGATCAAATTCGTCATTATGTACCACCAAAAGAATTGCATGAATATTTCCCGATAGATCTGCTTTTTGTTTTTCTTCTGAAACAAATGCCCTGATTCCTGCTCTAATGGCCTCAGATCTTCCTGAAAATCCCATTGAAGATTGGAGCTTGTCTAATTCAGAGAGGATTTCATCATTTAATGAGATTGAAACTATTGGCATATGCCTAATGTTATTAATTATCTTATAAGTTTAGCAATTAATCTTATTAAGATTTTATAAATTTATTAATAATCTACATTGAACTGCTGCGTGAATACTCAAACCAAGATGGCAATTGTGGCAATAGTAATAGTGATTCCATTAGCATCTGTATTCGTTTATGGAACAAATGCTAGTCAACAATTTGCAAGTAATGATAATTCTAAACTTGTTGTAATCTCATCATTTAATCCTCTTCATGAGTTTTCACAAATAGTAGGTCAAGAGAAAATTGATGCCACATTATTGGTTCCTGTTGGTGTTGAACCTCATGATTGGGAACCGACAATCAAAGATGTGCAGCAAATGCAAAAATCTAATTTAATTGTAATTAATGGAATAGGTTTTGAAAATTGGGTTGATAATTTAATTGAAAATGAATATGCTGGAATCATCGTTGATACTAGCAAAGGAATATTGGTAACAAAATCAATAGTTGAGGAACATGGAGATGAGGAACACGATGTTCACCAACATCTAGAAGGAGATCCACATATTTGGCTAAACCCAGTGTTTGCAATTAAACAGGTTGAAAATATTGCATTAGCATTTTCTAATTCAGATCCTGAAAATAGGGAATTCTATATGACAAATGCTGTAAAATATAATAAAGAATTGCATGAACTTGATTCAAAAATTAGAGATGAATTATCTACATGTAATCAAGATTTCATTGCATTTCATGATGCTTTTTCATATTTTGCAGAAGAATATAATTTGAATCAGCATACTATCATCCAAACGACTAATTCTCACGGAGAAGTAACTGCACAAACACTAGAGAATGTAATTTCCAAAGCTAGAGAACTTAACATTAAAGTAATTTTTAGTGAAGAAACAGTTAACAGAAAAACTTCACAAATAATTGCAAATGAAATTGGAGGAAAAGTTTTGGTTCTCTCACCCCTTGAAACTGCATCTGATGATAATTATATTTCAAAAATGACTCAAAATCTTGAAAATCTCAAGGAGGCACTATGTTGAAAGTAGTAGAAATCAAAAACTTGACGGTTCACTACCCTGATGTAAAAGCACTTGATGATGTTAGCCTAGTTGTAAATCAAGGTGATTTTCTAGGCATAATTGGACCTAATGGTGCAGGAAAATCTACACTTTTTTCATCAATGCTAGGCCTAAATACAAAATACAAAGGCACAATCAAATTTTTTGATCAAGATATAAAAAAATCAAAAAATTATCTGAAAGAACTTGGATACGTACCACAAAAACCAATCTTTGAAAAAAATTTCCCAGTAACGGTAAACGATGTAGTCCGAATGGGATTAAGAAATGAATTAGATGAAAATAAAATTGATGAGATTTTACAACAACTATGGATACACGAATTACGCAATAGAAGAATTGGAGAGTTGTCTGGCGGTCAACAACAACGTGTTTTCATTGCAAAAGCTCTTGTAAATAATCCAAAAATTTTGATCCTGGATGAACCAGTTACTGGAATTGATCAACAAAGTATTGAATTGTTTTACAGTATTCTTCGTGAATTAAATTCCAAACAAAAAATTACTATTATTTGGTCCTCTCATGATTTAGATGCTGTAAATAAACTCGCAAATCATGTTGCATGTTTGAATAGAACTTTATTCTTTCATGGAGAGTCTGAAGAATTCTTTTCTGATGATGAATTAGTAAAACAATATTCTGAAGCTTCGATGCAGGAACACATGCATCATCATTAATCATGTCTTTTGAAATTCTCACTTTTAGTTTTATGCACAGAGCATTAATTTCTGGTATTGCAATAGCAATCCTTTGTTCTGTAGTTGGATTGTTCTTAGTTTTACGACGATATTCATTGTTTGGTGATGCAATTGCACATTCATCATTTGGTGGAATTGCATTAGGATTACTTGCAGGTGTTTATCCACTATGGACAGCATATGGAGTTTCTATTGCTAGTGCACTAATTATTACAAAAATCAAAGACCGATACAACATATCTGGAGATGCATCAATTGCAGTTTTATTGTCTTCAGGCATAGCAGTTGGGCTTGTAATTATTGGACTATCTGGAGGTTTTACAATAGATATCTTTAGTTTTCTATTCGGAAGTATTCTTCTTGTTAGTGTTGATGATACTGTTCTAATCTTAGCTTTGACCGGAATTATTCTAATTGTAATTTTAAGTCTCTATAGACAAATTCTATATTCTACATTTAACGAAGAGCAAGCTAAAGTTAGTGGAATTCCTGTAGAAAAAATAAATTATTTGATAGTGTTTATGGCCGGAATTACTGTCGTCACATCAATTCAATTAGTAGGTGTGTTGTTAATCTCTGCTCTGTTTGTAATTCCAAATGTAACTGCAATTATGTATGGAAAAGGATTCAAACAAACTGCAATAATATCGATGAGCTTTTCAATCTTTTCAGTTGTTTCAGGAATTTTAATTTCCTATATTTTTGATATTACTCCTGCAGGAACAATTGTTTTGATGGCAATAGGTCTGCTTGCAGGAACAATGGGAATAAAGTCTGCGGGATTGTTATCTAAGAATTAATCAAAGAATTTAATCTTCTTTTATCTTTGATGCTTTTGACATAAAATAACGAGGTTGCAATTATTCCTAAAGCAATTAGTGGCGATGCAATTTCTGTGTATTTGATTTCTACTTTCTTTGTTTCTTGAATTTGTGATACACTTACTGGAATTTCTGTTATCTTTACTGTTCCAATTTTATTTGATTGTTGTTCAACAAACCAAACATTGTCATTTTCATCTGAAGTCATAAATTGTACAAATGAAGTTTCAGTTGGAATTGGAATCTCTATCAAGTCATTATTATCAGGATCATAAGCTCCTAGATTGTCTACCGTATGTTGTGCAAACCAAATATTCCCATATCTGTCAAAAGTCATACCAAATGGTAGTGCTTCTTCATCAGGTACAGTTACTTTACTAAATGTCTCTAAAACTGGATTGAATTTAGTGATAGCCAAGCCTGTATGCTCTGCAATCCAGAGATTTCCGTCATCATCAAACATCAAAGCTTCTGGTCCCTGCAAAATTGTATCAGTAGAGATTTGAGTTAATTTGTTATTTTGTGGATCTATGAATCCTATTTTTCCAACTCCTGTTGCTGAATACCACACTTTTCCATCTTGATCAATTTCTAATGCAAATGGTAAAGATTGCTTGTCTGGTAGTACAATCTCTTCGAAAGTGTCTTTTTCTGGCTGATATTTTATAATCCTGTCTTTGTTAACTACTGTAATCCAAATATTGTCATCAAAGTCTGCTTTGATAAATAATGGTGTATTTTCTGAAATTACTGGATCTAGTTTTGGAAGAGTTTTGAGTGTGATTGCTTTAGTCTCAATATTGATATATCCAATTTGGTTTCTTGGTGTGTCAGTAAACCAAATGTTTCCTTTGTTATCTTTAGTTAGAAAAGTTGTAACTAAACCATCAAATGAATAGGAAGTAAATGTATTTGATTCAAGCGAAAATTCCCATAATCTGGGAGCAGAAGCATCACTAATCCATAAAGAATTTTTTCCATCATATACTGCATACAATGGTTTTGCATCTTCAGGAAGATCATATTCTATAATTTCTGTTTGAATATCTGACAGTCTGGGTTTTACAAGTAAATTCAACATTATTGATTCATTTGCATTCTCAGTTCTTTTAGCTTCTATCTCAATTAACCATTCTCCTGAGAAACCAAATGTTAGTTCTCCTTTGAATTGAATTGGATCTGAGAGATTTTTAACTGACATTGGAACCTCGATTGGAGAAATATTTTTTGATGGATTAGATATTTTTACATGAATTTCATCTGAATCATAAAGTTGAGTTCCTTCAAAATCACTTACTTTGACAAGAATAGTGTTTGTTCCACTAGTAAATGGTGAAATATCAATATCGAATTTTGCACTTTCTGAAAATTCAATTGTTTTGAATCCATAGACAATCTCTTGAGCATCAACTTTTTGGATTTCACCTGCAGGCAACGTTCCATTTGTCAGTAATGCTACAACTCCTAAAAGAATTATTCCTAATGCAGCATCAAACTTTAATGATTTTTTCAGTTTTTTGAACACCAAAATCTTTCCTGATGAAAAATTACTTTCTGCATTTTTTTGCACTCTTAACTGGAAATATCCTCCCAAGCCTACCATAATTACTGCAATTGCAATTTTGAGTATGATTAACTGGCCAAATACTGATTCAGTGATTAGTCCAACATCAGTTTCTAAGAACCACATTAATGTTGGTCCTGTAATAATTACAATTCCTACTGAGATGATAAATGCAATAGAAAATCTTGGAATCATTACCAAACTCATCTTTTCTCTGTTTACATCTTTTAGTTGTGAAAATGTTGGAAGTAATGTAAAAACAAAGTAAATTATTCCACCAATCCAAACTGCCGCAACCAAATTGTGAATATAGTCTAATGCCAATGCCCCAATTTGTTCACTTGCTGCACCATGCCCAATCAAACTAGAAGTTGAAATTAATAATAGAGACACAACAAGCATTGGAATTTGATTCTTCTTTGATAATACCTTCTTTCTATCCATGCCAAACCAAATTCCAAGTAATACTATTGTGAGAATCATTCTGGCAAGCCAAACTGTTCCAAAATACGTTTGAATTACATCAAGTGGTGAGGTTTCTAATCTTATAGTTTGAACTATGATCATCAAAATATCTGAAATGAATACCAGCATCAAACCAATACCTGTGATAGACATGAATTTTCCATGATGGAAAATTTCCACTTTATCTAATTCTTCTTTGATTAGCTGTTTGTTTTGTGTTCCCCAAATTATTAGGGATGCAATTACTGCTCCTAAAACAATAGTTTGACCAACAATACCAGGAAATCTTGCTCCAGCTTCAGGTAAAAAAACAATATCAGATTCAACTAATGGAGGATTGGTGTCTTGAATAATTACATCTCCTACTCCAAACAAAAATGCACTTGGAACCAAATGTCCATCTACTTTTGATAGAACTTTTACTGATGCGGTGTAAACTCCATCTTCTAATGGTGGAGTTGTTACAATGAGAGATGATTCCCCTTCATAGTAACTTGTATCCTTGTTATCAATTTGATTACCGCTGCTATCAAAAACTTTGATTTCACTAAAATTGATATCTACAGGTTCTGAAAAATATGCAACTACTTCTGATGTACCTACTGGTGCATTTGAATGCAGACTTGGAATAGTTTCTTCAGTAAAAGGATGGGCTGCTGCAAATGGAATTGAAATGAATGACAAAACTAGTAAAATTATTAGAAATTTTTGCATTTGTTCATAAGATCATTTATGACAATTTAAACAGTTTACCTTTTTCTAAAGTTGTACCAATTTACATAAAGATAATAACTGATGAATTGCCAATGATGGTCGTGAAGATAGCATTTTTTGGCTTTATTGCATTATTGTTTTCAGTTGGCATGATTGTGCCATCATTTGCTCATACTACTGTTGAGGTTGGACCTTATCAAGTAGAAGCAGGATGGGGAATCGAACCTCCAGTTGTAGGAATAAGAAATGATTTAGTTTTCACAATCACTGAGGCAGGAGAGACAGAAGGTACTCGTAAAGGAGTAACAAGTGTTTTCAAAAATACTGAAGCTACAGTAATGTTTGGTGGGGCATCCAAAAAAATTGATATTAATTCTGACCCACGACCTGGGCATTACTATTCACCAATTATTCCAACTAAAACTGGAACATTTCAAGTAGAATTGAAAGGCGATATTCGTGGAACTCCTGTAAATATCAAAATTCCAGTTGAAGATGTTGAGCCTACAGCGGTCTTAGATTTTCCTCCAACCAGCAGTGGAGGAGATACTGATATTGCTGCACTAAAAAATGCAATCTCTTCTTTGCAACAAGATGTTTCTAAACTAAACTCAGGTGAAAAAGTCCCTTCAAATGGTGGTGAGTCTTATGACTTTGCAATATTTGCATTATCAATTTCAGCAGCAGCTATCATACTTGCAATTGTTTCATTAGTAAAAAGAAAATAGAAAAAGAGGAATTCCTAAAATCTTGGAACGACTCTAGATTTTGCAGTTACTGCTACGATGCTTATGATTGCTACAGCTAGTATCATCATTGCAATTGTACCAAATTCTGGGACAACGTTTGAGAATACTACTTCTTCACCAATTGGTCCAGTTTTAGGATCATCTACTCCATAACCCTGGAAAGTGATTGTAATATTTACTGGATCTGATGAACCAAGAGCCTTTGTCATATGAACTCCTTTTCCATCGTGGTGATGTGCACCTTTATCGTCTAGTACTGTATTACCATTTTGTGTGACTTTCATATCGTGATTGACATGTTCTGCCCCTTCAAATTGAACACTGATTTCTAACATCTCACCTTTTGTTGGTGCTGTAGTCCAAACTGAAACCTTAGTACCGTCAGACAACATTCCTGTTGCTGATGCAGCACCTGTTGGCATCATCATTTCATCACCATGATCATCACCATGATCATCTTCTTCAGCAGCTCCTGCTTCTTGTACTACAATCAATCCTTGCATCCAAGGATGTACCATACAGAAGTACGGAACATCTCCTGTTTCAGTTGGAGACCATGAATATGTGCTTCCAGCCATTACTAGACCAGAATCAAATAGAACCTGAACTGATTCAGGTACTGTTGGATCTCCTGATGTGAATGTGTGTGCTGCGCTATCAGTATTTGAAAAGATAACTTCGCCACCAACATCAACTGTTGCAGTGCTTGGGATGTAACATCCTTCAGCTGTTTCCTCACAACCTGGTGCACCAGAACCTGCTGCAGCTTCGATTGTGACTTGTGAATGATCTGCAAAAGCACCTGGTGTCATTGCGACAATACCAGCTGCAATAGCAAATAGTACGAAGAAAGAGCTAATTGCTTTAGTCTTCATTAGTGAAATTACTTGGTTGGATACATAAAAACCTCACTGGAATTTCCAGAAGTAAAAACTAATTCTTTCTAATTTGGTACAACTTTAGAATCCCAAATGCTGGAATTCCAATATACATCCCAACATTAAGTAGAACTATAGAGATTCCATACCCTAACATTTCTTGCTCTGAATTGATTTCTGCATAATTTAACAATGATAATGATGATAACATTGGAGTCAATCCAGCTTTGACAACTTCTTTGAAAATTGGGTTTTCTCTTTCAAAGTCCGCAACACTTGGAGAAAATGAATAATAGAATTGGTTGAACCCACTCATGAAAGCAGCTCCAGATGCAGTTGTTAAAACAGTATTATCTCTAAGTTCTCTTAGTTGTTGAATTTGCGGTGCCATTTCAGAACCAAAAGCTGCAGTTGCAATTAAACATCCTCCGTTTTCTTCAACAGGATGTTCTTCATTGTCAGATACAGTTGTTTGAGCATGTGCTTCTCCTACTGTAATGTCAAATGAAACTGTTTCAGTAGGAATTGGTTGAAACAAAATTCCTTCAATTTCAAAATTCATTGTGTATACTCCTTCTCCAAGATTAAATTCAATTGGAATTTTTACTGAACCTACAGATGTATGTGTAAGTGGAATTGGTCCAAACACTTTTTCACCATCTTTTAAAACAGAAACAGTGTAATCAACATGTTCTTGAATTTTTTTAGTCTGTGGATTTAGAAAATCAATATTGATTTTTGTTTGAACATTAGGTTGAATTTCATCATATGTTAATTTTACATCCAATGTTCCTTGTTCTGTGGGTAAAGTTTGTGATTCAGCAAATGCTGGAATCATCAATAAAGGAATTAGTAATAATGCAAATAGAAATTTCATGTCATTACTTTGAAAATCGTAAATAAAAGTTGTACTCTATTTTTCAAAATAAAAAAATTCTCACGCATAGAAATGCTGTGCCAGCTTTAAATATGGAACTAACTTAATTTTTATGTTGTATAGAAATTTTGCATTATTCATTTCAATAATTGGCATATTCTCAATTGCTACCATTCTTCCAGATGCATTTGGACATGGACTTGGAGGAGATCAAGCTCCACCACTATCTTTTGGTGATATGCAAGTTACAGTTAGAACACAACTAAGTCCATCTGATATCACAGTTGGAGAAGTTGATTCTGCAAATATGCAAGTACGATTCTTTGATACAATAACTGACAAAAATCTTGATAAAGTAACATACAGAATAGAAGTCTGGCAAAGTGGTGAATTACTTGCAAGAAATCTATTTTATGATCCAGATGGAAGATTAGATGTTAAAATTAAACCAAAAGCTAATTGTAATGAAAACAATCTAGAAGAATGCTCAATTTATGGTGGTTCTGAACATGTTAGTGCCCCAGGTGCTCTATTTGTTCAGGGTGCAGCATGTACTGATGATAATTTAGATATTTGTGCAAGACCCTCAATTACAGGTCCAATATTTGTAAAGGGTGGATTATACAAAATTAGAGTTGACATCGAAGCTGCTACTAGTCCAAGAACTGTTTTAGCTTCTTTGTTAAGTTATGAGACTTTTGTCAGTGTAGCTCAAGAACAAAATTTTTCCTTCCAAACTGCAAATGCTGAAGAGGTTCCAGTAATTGTTAAAACCTATTATGATCATGTTGATAATTTTGCTTTTGATAAATCTGATAATTCAATTTCGTTTGATATGCCATTTGATTGGGATCCTAACTATGTTGATTTAGTACAGGTTGTACATGAAGAAGTTAGAGTTCCAAAAACATTTGCACCATATGCAGAAGGTAAACAATTCAAAGGATACGTTAATGGAGTAGAAATTGATCAAAGAGCATTACTAAATGATCCATATTCATATGAGGACACTAATATCGTACATTTCCTTATCACAAAAAATGAATTACAAAAAATTAATGAAAAATTAGGAACAAGCAATTATGATAACAAAAAAATGGATTTGAAACTTGTTCCATTATCTGAAGCCTCAAAAAGCTCTACTGAATTTTATCTTGTAGATACTAAAAACTATGAACAAGTCCCAACAACTGTGAATATAGCTTGGGATGGTAAGTATGGTGCAAATCAAGAAATCCCATTTGAGTTTACATTCTTTAATGAAAATAGAGAATTAATCAAAGATATCAAATATGCTTATGTTGTTTTAGATGAATTTGATAAAGAAATTGCACGCAATGATGGTAATGATCCAGTTAATCCTGGAATAGTTTCTGTTGAAGGATTAGACATTCAAAAAATCTATGTACCTTCTCAAGGTCAGATTCGTATTGATCTTTTAGTTTATGGTACTGGATTGGATTATGATCCTACGTATGCTGGAATTGGTTCAGCTCTTATCGAAATTGGTCCTGGTGCACCATCTGCCCCATCAACACCTGAAAAAGCCCCAATTCCAAGTTGGATTAAAAACAATGCAGAATGGTGGGCAGCAGGACAAATTGATGATGGTTCCTTTGTCCAAGGAATTCAATATTTAGTTAAAGAAGATATTCTAAAGATTCCACCAACTTCTCAAGGTACAGGTTCTGGCTCAAATGATATCCCAGCATGGATTAAAAACAATGCAGAATGGTGGGCAGCAGGACAAATTGATGATGATTCATTTATTCAAGGAATTCAATTCTTGATTAAAGAAGGAATCATGAAAATCCAATCATAGGTTTTTAAATAAATTCTGTTAAGTGATAGTAATGAAAGACATCAATGATATCATGCCAAAAATTCCAAACATGCGTTGGGGAGCTTTGATGAACAAACCTCCTACAAATGATAAAGTTGAAGAGATGAATAAAATTTTTCCAAGCAATGGTAAATGGCATACTGTTTTTGAAGAACAAGATCAAATTACAATTGACGGAAAAGAAATTAGAAAGAAAAATCCAGACAAGTGGACTTAGATTGAAACATATAACATTATTTGGACTGTTATTACTTTCATTTGTAGTTATTTTAGGATTTGATAATGTATATGGCCATGGTGTAGGCAGCGAAACATTTCCTCCAGTTGATCTTAATGGAAAACTTGTAACTTTAGAAGTGTCATCATCAAAAAGTGATCCTGAAGCAAGTGATGATCAACAAATATCAATATCATTAATTGATTTTAATTCAAAAATTACTTTGCGTGATGTTACATTTTTAATAAAATCTGAACGTGGAGAACAATTTCTATTTGAACAAGAATTCAAAGCAGATAATGGTTTCATAGTTTTCAATTTTGTATCTGAAAATACCGATTCAATAATTCTAGAAGAAGAAAATGGTGGAGGACTATTTGGTTCTTTATTGGGATTAGAAAGTAGAATGATACATGTTAAAGGTCCTAAACTTAGTGAAGGTGGATTATACAAGTTAGATGTTACTGTATTAACTGCTGATGGTTATTCACAAAAATTGGATGAACCTCTAGTCTTTAATGCTGGAATATCTATTGCCCAAACCTCAAGACATGATTTTGTTGATCCTAATTTTGGAGAGCAAAATATACACGTGATTACCTACTACGATGAAATATCTAATTTCAATTATGATTCAAATTCAAAAGAAATTCACTTTTTCATGCCATTTGATTGGAGTCAATCAAACATCAACCAAACATCAGTTGTTCATGAAGAACTAGTTATTCCAAAAAAATTTGGTGATTTACTAGTTTCTGGATTTACAATGTATGTTAATGGTATACAATTGTCTCAAGACATTGTAAACATTGATGATTTTTTTTCTGATGGACGAATTGTTCATTTTATTATATATCAAAAAGAATTACAGAATATCTTTGATAATAGTTCCAACACAAATGGTATGAATTTTGTTGTTAAGCCAGATCGTGATTATTCACATATGAGCTCTGTAACTGAAAATGGACAGTTTAGAATTCTTGTTTCATGGGAGCCTGAAAATTTAAAATCAAATTCAAATGCAAAAATACTTTTTGATGTTACTGATATTTTCTTAAAAAATAAACCAGTTGCAACAAATTATGAATTTTCAATAACTCAAAATGACCGAATTATTTTTGAACAAAATGGAATAAGTACTGATTTCAAAGATCAACACAACATTGTAGAATTCTTTATTCCTAATGATGTTTCAGGTATCGTAAATCTAAATTTTAAAAATTTAGATAACAACAATCTTGCAAAGACAACAATTCCAATTGTAATTGATAGAATAACTCAAAATGAAATATCATTACCTGATTGGATTAGAAATAATGCATTATGGTGGTCACAAGAACAAATTGATGACACTACATTCATCCAAGGAATCGAATACATGATTACAAACAAAATAATTTTAATCCCTCAAACCCAACAAGAAACTAACTCTTCTCAAGATATTCCGTCTTGGATTAGAAATAATGCCGCATGGTGGGCTGATGGTCAGATTGATGATAAAACATTTGTTCAGGGATTAGAATTTATGATAAAGGTAGGAATTCTATCTGTTTGATCGGAGTTATTCGATCAATGAACCAGTCGCTTTAAATCCGAAAAAATGTAATTGTGATCATATTGTTTAGACCTGAACAAATAGTTGAAAAGAAATCTGCATTGTTTTCTATAGTTATTACTGGTGTAGTTGCAATTTTAGCTCTTCCCATTATTGTACCTCATTTATTACATGGTTATCATCTAGCACACATCTTTTTACATATAGGAGGTATTTCGCTTGCAGTCTTTATTTCAGTACTTGCTGGATTTGCATATTACAGATTAAAAACAAAACGACTTTTACTAAGTGCAGCAGCTTTTGCCAACTTTATTGTAGCTGAAATTGTTTTACTTGTAGATGCTACATGGCCAACTGTTTATGATCTTGCAGAATTATCTCTATCTGAGGTAGGACATTTATTGACGTTTTTTACATTAGGACTATTGGCATTAGGAGTGTTTAGAAATGACTGATAGAGATTCACAATTACAACAAATTATTGAACAAAATCCTGGAATTCAATTCCGTGAAATTATGCGTTCATCTGGATTAAAAAATGGTGTACTAAGTCATTATCTAGGAAAATTAGAAAAGAGTGGTATCATCAAAGTTGTTCGAGGACCACGACAATCTAGATTTTATCCTCCTCAAATAACAGAAGAAGAATCAATTGTAATCAAGGCATTACGTAAACAAACTCCTCGAGATTTATTGCTTGCATTAATACAAAATGATGGATTAGAATTTTCTCAATTAGTAAAAGAGGTAAAAAAATCCCCCTCAACTGTTTCATTATATCTATCACAAATTGTAGAGGATGGCCTAGTAGAAATTAAATTAGTTAACTTGAAAAAAAGATATCATATTAAAGCAAGAGATGTTATAGATAAATTAATTGAAGATTATAGACCAAGTTTGCTTGAGAAATCAACATCTGGATTCGAAGATATTATCAACTCTTTCTAGTGTTTCACAACAAACTATTTCTGTATTCTTAGGATTATTTTTTATTTTATTACTCCCAACAATCGTTTATGCTGATGTTTTCATACCTGATAGTGAATATACTGGATACTATGATTATGAAGGAATTTACACTGTTGTTGGAAATGTCAAAAACCAAAATGATTTTGCATTAATCCCGATAATTACAATATCTGTAATTGATAATGATCAAACAAAAATTACTCATACCTTACATCATGTACCAATACCTGCAATGACTGATATTCCATTCAAATTAAAATTTCCAGAGATTCACGGTAAACATCCTGTTTTATTAAATGCTGAATTAGAGTATTTCAAAACTGAAAAAAATCCCGTCCCTATACAAATTGTCTATGATAAAACTTTGATTACTTATGAGGATGGTCATGTTACCGGAAGAATAAAAAATATTGGAAATCAAACAGTATACAATCCTAAAGTATTTGCAATTGTTCATGGCTATGAAAAATATATTCTAGATGTTGCACAAAACATCAGACCTATTGAAAAAATTGAACCAGGACAAATACTAAACTTTACAATATATCCTGATCCTTCTGTTTCTGAGCCTGTTCGATTCTATTCATGCTTTGCTCCAGTTGATACCACTGTAATTCCTATTACTACAAAGAAAAATGGCGGAGATTTTGATTTTAGATATGATTCTGGTGCTTGGTATTCTGCAGCAAAATTTGATGAGGCTGGAACTACCCTTAGCATTAAAGGATACAACAGTTATCCATTAGAGACTTATGCAAATTTTGAATTTCCTCCAATATCTGGTAATGAAAAATTTGTTGTTACATTAAACGATAAACCAATTGAGTTTATTCAAAGTGTGGATGAGATGGGATTTTGGCATGTTGCGTTTAACATAGAACCTACTTCTCAAGGCATACTCAAAATTTCAGGTTTTGAAAAAGGATTACCACCTGAACTGCCAAAAATTCCACAATGGATAAAAAATAATGCACAATGGTGGGTAACAGATCAAATTACTGATTCAGAATTTCTTGAAGGAATAGATTTTCTTTTTGAAAAACAAATTGTATCTGTACCTGAAAGAGATGTGATCAGTGAATCACAATGGAATATTCCTTCATGGGCAAAAACTTCTGTAAGTTGGTGGTATGAGGAAAAGATCACCGATGATGAATTCCTAAATTTTATTGAGAATCTTGTAAAGCGAAAAATTGTTGTCATATAGTAAAATTATGCGACAATTCTATATCTGCCATAAATAACATATGCATCAACTAATAACAAACCAATTGCAGCAGCAATGAACCAATCCCTTATTGTAGAGTATTCCGTTTCATATTCAAGATTAGAACTTAGAATCCCAAATATTTCATTTAACGTTTGCTCATCAAGTGATTTAAAATAATTTCCATTTGTTTCTTGTGCAATCAAAATTAATGTGTTCTCATCTAATTCTGCATATTGTGGTTCTCCATAGATATCGTTTCTTAGAAAAACTGGTTCTTCTGAACCCAAACCAATTGCATGAATCTGAACTTGATTTATCTTTGCATAATCAATTGCTTCTTCCGGACTTACTATTCCTGAATTATGAACACCATCACTAAGCAAAATAACTACTCCTTTTTTGTCTGGAATTGATGATGCCATGTCAATTCCTAATGCAAGTCCGTCACCAATTGCAGTTGCTCCTTGCCCCTGTTCAATGGATGAAATTGCATTGATTGTTTTTTCTTTATCTGGAGTAAGATAAGAAATTGTTGTAGCACCTGATTCAAAAATTACTATTCCTACATTGTTTTGAGGACCAATTTTTGCCACTAATTCTGAAATTGCTCCTTTTGCAGCATCTAGGCGTGTTAGCTTGTAATCTGTGGCTGCCATACTCTCAGAACCATCTAAAACAATACTCAAATTGATTCCTTTTTCTATTGATGTTGTCGGAATCTGTGGATTTGCCAATCCAATGATGATCAATCCAAGTATTCCCATCATCAAAACAAATGGTAAATGTTTTCTCAAGAAATTTTTCCCCATTGCAGATTTTTTTATAATTTTCAGAGAACTAAATTTCAAAATTGATTCTTTTTTCTCATGATTGTATTTTGAATATAGAAAATATAATCCTGGAATTACTAACAATAAAAACAATGCATACAAAAATTCAAATTGAATTTGCATCTAAAATTTACCTCTTTTTTTATTTTGAATATATCGTCTAAATGTCACTTCAAATGATTCTTCATTTGATAAATTAAGCAAATCAATGCCTAATTTTTTGATTTCATATTCATTATTTTCTCTTGTTTTTTTAATCAAATTGGAGTATTGTTCTTGAAATTTTTTATCAGAAGTATTTACAAGAATTTGTTCACCTGATTCTGCGTCTTCCAAATACACATTACCAATTTCAGGTATTTCCATCTCACGAATATCTGATATGTTCACTAAAACAATTTGGTGTTTTAATTTTAGTAATTTTAATGGTTTTACAAAAGAATCAGAAATAAAATCCGAAATAATAAAGATTACACTTTTTCGTTTTATCTTTTGTTGTAATTCCAATAAAGATCTAAAAATATCAGTTTGTAAGTCTTCTGAATTGTGATTTAATAGTTGTTGAAGTACATTCATCAGATGTTTTCTTCCTTTTTTTGCTGGAATAAATTTTTCAAGTGTATTTGTAAATAATCCCATTCCTACTCTATCGTTATTTTTTAATGCAGAAAACATCAACGAAGCTGCAACTTCGAAGCTAAGTTCTTTTTTACTTTTTACAAAACCAAAATCATTGCTGGCTGACATGTCAATAATCACATAAACATTGAGCTCTTTTTCCTCGACAAATTCTTTCACATAAAGATCATTATATCTTGCTGAAACATTCCAATCTACTCTTCTTGCATCATCTCCTGCCGCATACTCTCTTACTTCAGAAAATTCTATTCCTCCACCTCTAAATCGTGATCTGTAGGCTCCAGATTCCATACCTTCAACAAGATTTTTAGTCTTTATTTCCAGGTTTTTGACCTGTTTCAAAAGTTCTGACAGTTTGGTCATTTTTATGGTGAACTAATTTTTTCTAAAACAAAATCAATTATTTTATCTGGATTAATCCCATTAGCTTCTGCCTCAAATGTCAAAATTATTCTATGACGTAATACATCATGTACTACTGCTTTTACATCTTCAGGAATTATGAAGCCTCTTCCGTTTAACAATGCGTTAGCTTTTGCGGTTCTCATTAACCAAATTGATGCTCTTGGTGAAGCTCCAAATTCAATCATGTTTTCCAAATCCAGATCATATTCTTTTGGGTTTCTAGTTGCATGAACTATGTCTGCAATGTATTCTGTAACTGTTTTATCTGCATAGATTCTCTCATTAAATTTTTGAATCTCAATTATTTCTTCTGGTATCACTAATGATTTGATAGATTCAATATTGTCTGAAGAATTTTTTTCAATTATTTCAAGCTCTTCTTGTTTTGATGGATAGTCAATCAAAATCTTGAAAGCAAATCTGTCTACTTGAGCTTCAGGAAGCTTGTATGTTCCTTCATTTTCAATAGGATTTTGTGTAGCAAGAACAAGAAAAGGTTTTTTCAATTCATATGTATCTCCGTGAATACTTACAGTTTTTTCTTGCATTGCTTCAAGTAATGCAGATTGAACTTTGGGTGGAGCTCGATTAATTTCATCTGCTAATACAAAATTATGGAATATGGGGCCTTTCTGTGTTACAAATGATCCTGACACATTCTTGTAAATCTTGGTTCCTATGATGTCGGCTGGAAGTAAATCTGGTGTAAATTGTATCCTGACATGCTCTACGTTAAATATTTGTGACATTGTTTTAACCATCAATGTTTTTGCTAAACCCGGAACACTTTCAAGTAATACATGACCATCTGAGATAATTGAAATGAGAATTTTCCTCAGAGCATCTTCTTGTCCAATGATTATTTTGTGAGATTCGTCAAAAACTTGATTTAATTTTTTAGCATATTTCTGAGCTTGTTCATTCAAATCTTGAATTTCTTTACTTGATACTGAGTATTTCATTGAATTTTCTCTAAATGCCATACTATGAATTCTCATTTTTGAATTAATAGGAAAGTGGTTCATTCGAGAAATGTACCAATTGTGATTAAAGGAAATTTCTGCCTTTTTTGATCAAGAATTGATTAAAACATGTATCATCATAATGTATTTTCAAATCTGAGAATCAATTATTTTGAGAATGTGCAAATGAATCTATTTTCAAAACAATTTAAGAAAATTCTTTTTTTAATACCTTTAATTCTTTTTTCTAATTTTGCATATGCTGATGATACAGAAATTGAAATGGATTGGATAATTGAAGGTCAAATAAATGATCAAAGTGTTACAACTAAAGAATCAGAAATTATTTCAAATTATGAAGATCTTCTAGAAGAGGAAAATATCAAATCTAAAAAACCAATTTATGATAAATTTGTAACAAACAATCAATATGCTATAGGAGATTATAAAATCACAATTGATTCAGAGGACGGACAAATTCTAAATGGTATTATTATTGAACAACGAGATCTTCAACAAGAAAGTTTTAAACATAAAATAAAATATTATGATCGATTTTCTGATGGGTATATTGAAATTGCTGAAGCATTATTAGATCCAATTGGAGATAGTAAGTATCTTATCAATGGAAGATCTTTAGACTATAATCCAAATTCAAATCTTGAACTCTTTGTTCTTGAACGTGGTTATAGCATGGATGATTTAGAAGCAATTCCAAATGATATTTTCACTCCTAAAGAGTTTACACTAGGAAGAGAAATACTGGATGAAGCAATGAGGTCTGGTACAGGAGAATTTGATCTTAGAGAATTTTCACCAAATTACTTACAATTGAATAAAGAACAAATTCAAGAACGAATGATGGAATCATTTTCAGAACAAACTTCTCAAATATTTAATGAAATAATTGTTGGCAAACAACTACAACCTGATGGCACTCTATCCGATATTGGAGTAGTTTCAGAACATAAAGATGATTTACAAAGCATATTTGATAATTTCAAATTTGAACAATCCAAGTTTGAAAATACAAGACATGTACGTCATTCACTACAAGACAGCTCACAACAGGTATTACCGTCAACACAAAATATTGAGGGTAATTCATTGTTGATAATTCCAATATTTGTTGCATTAGCGATCTTTGGATATCTAATGAGGAGAAAATTATTCAAACCTAAACAAGAGCTACCTCCATTAGAAATTGATACTCCTAGAGTAGATTATAGAGAACTCACTAATCAAATGCTAATCAATTCTCAAAGACTTTATGATAACCATCAAAGAAAGTATGCATATGAAGTGCTTAGTCAGGCAATCAGGTACTATTACTCTCAGAACCTACAGATCTACAAGGAAATGACAAATTTTGAGTTGTTATCTCATTTAAAACAAACAAAATCAGATGACTATGAACTAGTGAAAAGATGGCTTTTACTTTGTGGTAGTGTTGAATTTGCTAAATACAAATCTCATGACAATGATTATCAAAATATTTTCTCAGAGTTTTCAAAATTGATTAACTAATTTTTATTCTATACTTACTTGACATGAACGAAAATTCTTGTCTAATTTTGTATGACCTACAAATCTTTTAGACTCAAATTCATTAATGTCATACAAAGATGTTCTAGATTTACCCATGATGTTTTCTTCATTATCGAAAAATGTTATAACTAGACTGATTTGCTCTCTTTTAATACTGTCATTATGATATTTTCCTGAAACTGTAACTAATCCAAAATCGTCATTCATACATGAAAAATTATCTATTCCCTGAGTAATTGATTTTTCAGGCTCTATTGATTTTGGTATATATTTTGGATTTTTATTATTGTTTTGCAAAACTTGATGTAATTGATTATTTACCAAATGGTTTTTTTTATCACTAATTTTTTTCAAAATTTCTCCAGCAAATCTACTCGTTGGTTCAGTTCCATCCAGAATTAGATCTTCAGAATCATAATTGTAGTGTTCATTGTGTTGATCATAGATAATTACTTGAATGATCATGTTATCATATGTACATGATGTAATTGCACCTTCTGATGTATAATTGAATAAACATTCTGAATTATCATTTGGATTTCCAGTTAGATGAGCAGAATTAAAAATTGTTTGTTTATCTCTTCCTTCAAATGAATTCCAGTAATTTTCCAAATCTTTTTCGTTGTTAAACTCTGATATCTGCATACTCATTGTAGGAACCTTAAATTTGTAAAAAATTGGTTCATAGACTCTAGTGATATCAGTAAATGTAATCTTTACAGAATCTATGACTCCTTCTTTTTCTTCAAATTCATATTCTGTAGCAAAACTTCGCCATTTTGTTACTTTGAGAATATTCAAAATTTCTTTATCGTTTAGCAAAAATCTTTCAAGACTTGAATGAAATGTTTCTTCATTTGAAAAAAGGTTTTTTTCATATTCATATTCCAAATACCCCATTTCTCTCAAATAATGAACAGTTCTTAGAAATTGTTCATCAGTAATTTTTCCTTCAATCCACCATATTGCTCTGTCTTTGACCCATCTAGGAATCAATTCTGAATTTTTTACTTGATTGAGTTCAGGAACATTGCCCACCACTGTTTGTGCAGAATATTTTAAATTCTCTTCAGATTCTATTTCTTCAGGTAGAATATTCTTGTTTAGAATATTTTCAATTAATCCTAAAAACTCTAAATCTGAAATTTTTCCATCTATCCAAAAAATTGTTGACTGTTTTACCCAATCCGGAAACATTTGTTCGATTTCGTCATTTTGTGCAAAAACTTGGCTTTGAAATGAGCCTAAAACAAATAAAATTGTAATAGCAATCAATGAGTTCATTTTTGTAAAGTGCATAAAATATAATTGATTAAAAAATTAATAGATAATTGGTACATTTCTCGAATGAACCATTTTCTTTTTAATAAAATTTAATTCAATTTTATTGTAGCATGAAGATTAATTTTCAATTAATGACATTATTTATTATTGTAGCAGTTTTGGTAATTTCAATTCCTGTACAGTCTGTTTCTGCAGAGTCTGGTTTTAGCAATGTGAAAAAAACGGCTGGTATAATTATGAAGTTTTGTGCAAATGAAACTTTTACTTTACAAGAATGTCATGAGAGATACAATGGAATAGGATGGACAGATAGAATTAACGTGGTAATCTATGCTCCAGGCTGGAATGAAGATGAGTACAAAATTGAACAAATTGGTGGCCCTTCTAATCCAATAACTGTTTACACTGATGCTGCAGAGGTTGACAATGTAGAATTTACTGAAACAGGTCCTGATACTGGAATTTTCATGGGTGTTGTTAAAATGACTGGTAAAATGGGATATGTTGTTCATGATAGTTATCTTACGGTAGTAAAAACTCCTGGAATGACTATGGATGCAGATATGCTAAATCTTTCTGCTCATGATCGTGCAGTAATGATAGCAACTAGTCCTACAGATGGACGAATTACTGTTGATTGGGAATTTAATGAAGATGAACATGTATCAAAATCAGCTTATTATGGTTGGCAAATTGGTCAAGCAGAATTTCATAAACCAGTATACGATGTAAATGAAAAAGTCACATTTTTCATAAGAGATGCTGATTTATGGAAACATCATAGAGAATTTTTCACAAATTATGTTAGAGTTTACTCTGATTCAGATAGAAGTGGTATCAACGTAGGTGTTCAATTTGTAAAGGATATGGAACATGCCAAAGTCAAAGATGGTTTTAATGATGTCCATTTGACTGAACCTGCAGCAAGTTCCTTGACAAAGTATACTCCTGATGGAAATTGGAAAACATACTTTTGGACTGAACCAGGTGGCGTTATTGGTGTTGATCAAGATTATGATCTAAACTTGATGGTGCATGATGGATTGACTGACATACATGAAATGGGTCTTTCATATGACATGAAAATTTACCTTAATGGAAAATTAATAGAATCACGAAATGATCGTTACTGGGTTGATGGTCAAGGTGTTGAACCAATTCGTTTTGATGAACGTGGTTCAGCAAAGATTGTAATCTCTAATATTTTTGATGAGAGTTCAGAAGTAGACTTTTCATTTCAAGTCGCACCTGAAGCAATTCTAAAAGAAGTTGTACCTAGACATGGTGCCTTTGAAGTTGGAAATGAGCCTGATTACTTTAAAGGATATGAGCATCCTCACTACATCAACTATCTTCCTGGAGAATTTTACATGACCACTGAAGATTCTTCTCAGGAACAAAATCAGTTGAGAGTTTCTGATGGTGATGCAATTTACATTGAATATGAAGACATTACTTTACCAAGACCATATACACAAGCTGATTCCCTGGAAATTGTAACTTCTGCAACTGTTATGGATACCGGTAGAGGAATTATTCGAGATACCACTCCAGATATTTTTGTAGAAACACCTAGAGTTAAAATCACTCCTGTTTCAGCTGATATTGATATTCCTAGTTGGGTAAAAAAGAATGCTGCATGGTGGTCTGATGGACAGATTAATGATCCAGATTTTGCCAAAGGCATTGAATATTTAGTAAAAGAAAATATTATTGATGTTTCAGTTTCTGAAAAAATAACAAATGGTGATGAAGCTAGTATAACATCTATTCCAATGTGGGTACGAAACAATGCTGCATGGTGGTCTGATGGACATCTAACTGATGTAGAATTTGCAAATGGGATAAAGTATTTGATATCTTCTGGTCTAATCAAAGTTTAAAATTCCTGTTAAGTTAAAATAATTATTTAATAGTTGATTGTTATGAATCAAAATTTCTTTTTCATTTTCTTTTCCATAATTCTAGCTTTTGGTTCAATTCAAACTGTGTATGGTGGAGGTACCGGTAGTGAAGAAAGTGATATTCATTTCATAAATGAAAATTATTTTAAAGTAAAACTTGAAACAAATCCTTCTATTTTAGAAGGAAACGAACATGAAATTAATTTTGACATAACAACAATAAATGATGATACGAAAGAAACAGTTTCTGGAGTTGAATACAGAATTGAAATATTTGATGGTCAAGGTATCAAAATAGTTGATTTTGATGCTTTTTCACCTAATGAAAAATTAAGAACATTGATTGTACCCAATTCTTCTGTAAATTTTTCAGGCCAAAAAATGGAAAATGGTTCTTGGTTAGCCTCAAATGAGTATCCTTTGACAATTACTGCACCTCTCTTTTTGGAAGGTGGATTGGTTGATGTAAAAATCACAATTCTATCAATTGACAACATCAAAGTTACAGGAAATGACTCGACCTTTCATATTCTATTTACTATGGGAGAATTTATCCCATTTACCATAGAAGTTGATGATATATCACACGAACTAATGTTTGCAACATATTTTGATAAAATTGAAGAATTTCATTATGATAATACAGATAAAAAACTTACAGCACAAATGCCATTTAATTGGAATGAAGATTTTATTGAATCAATCCCATTTGTGCATGCAGAATATTATATTCCAAAAACAGTAGATATTTTCAACAACCACGAAATATTATTATCAATTAATGATATTTCTTATTTTGGAACCATTGATCGTTCTGGTGATGATGAAATTGTTATACATTTTTTGCTTTCATCAAAAAAACTACTAAAACTATTTGATGAAATTCCATCTGATAAAAATGATAAAATCATATTTGGAATAGAATCTGGTAAAAAAAGAGATGTACAAAAAGCAGATGCATCACTAGAAGATGGAGATAAAGTTATTTCATTATCATCAGAAGAAGATTGGAAGTTTCACTTGTCATTAACACCTAAAGGAAAAATCAATCCCAATACTGATATTACATTTTATTTGGAATTTCATGATCCTATTACAAATACAATAATAACTCAAAATGTTTATGATCTAGATGTATTTCTAAATGGAAAAATGGTAGAATCAAAAAAAGGATTAGAAGCATTTGATGGAACTGATTCCTTTAGAATTAATTTTGATGATACAGGATCTGTGATTGTTAGAATTTCAAATGTAAATAATTTTGATACCTCTGGAGAATTTTCATTTAAAGTAACTGAACCAAAAAAAGAATTGATAGCTGATCATTTTATTGATATTGCAAAAGGTTCATCTCTTCCAGGATGTGAAATCAATGATTCTTGTTATATTCCATCTTCCGCAGAGATTGAAATTGACCAAATAGTACTTTGGAACAACATGGACAGTTCTGCTCATACTGTTACTTCTGGCACTCCTGATAATGGTAATTCGGACAGTTTTGATAGTGGAATTATTGCTGCAGGTGGACAATTTTCAAACAAATTCGAAAAACAGGGCATTTTTGACTATTATTGCACACTACATCCTTGGATGATAGGTACAATTTCTGTTGGGGATATTACACCTCTTGTTCCTGAATGGATTAAAAATAATGCAGGTTGGTGGGCTGAAGGTGCAATTGATGATGAAGCATTTGTACAAGGAATTCAATTTTTAATTACGAATGAAATTTTAGATATCCCACAAACTACATCTGGAAAATCATCAGGAAGTGAAATTCCGAGTTGGATTAAAAATAATGCAGGTTGGTGGGCTGAAGGTGCAATTGATGATGAAGCATTTGTACAAGGAATTCAACATCTAATCAGTAATGGAATTTTACAAGTCTAACTATCTTTGTAATCTATACCAGTACATTTTGTAAATGAACCAGTTTTCTTTAGTATGCTCTTCTATTTTTTTTTATTGTGACTGATAGATCTACTCTATTAACTGAGATTATTTACAAAAATCCTGGATTGCATTTTTCTGAAATAATTCGTGTATCGGGACTGAAAAATGGTGTTCTTACACATTATCTAAACAAATTAGAATCATTAGGAGTTATTCTTATTAAAAGAGAAAGAGACAAAACAAGATTTTTTTCACCCAAAATTAATCTAGAAGAAATTAAAGTCATCAAATTTTTAAGAAAAGAAACATCACGTAAAATAATTTCCTTATTGTTGAATAATGATATGGAATTTCATGAAATTGTAAAGAAAGTTGGAAAATCTTCACCAACAATCTCTCAAAATTTGTCTGAATTGTTGAATAATGATTTGATAATTTTTGAAATGAAAGACTCTAAAAAAATATTTTATATTAAACAAAATTCATTAATACAAAAACTAATCAAAAAATATCAATTCGATTAAAATTCATATTTTTTATAGAAAAATATTACAAAATTTGTTTTTTGGTACATTCTACAAACATAAAATGACATTTTTGTATCTACCAGTACAAGTTATCAATGTACCAATTTTGTTTTTAACATAGTACTAAGATCAACACTAATGACTATTCTAAAACAGAACAGAATATCTATGATTGCAGGTACTGCGATACTAACAATTGCATTAGCATTTGGTGGATTTTCGTTTGCGAGTCACAGTTTTGAAGCAGGTGTTGCGGAAGGAACTATTCCTGATAATACTCACATCAGACTAGATGGGATGACACTACCAGCAGGTGGTGTATTTCCACTATATGATGCTAGTCCAAATTACGTTTCAGGACATTTCTTGCTGACATCTCCTTGTGAACTAGTTGATGGTGAACCCGGTGATGATCCAAATAATGATACATACCAACCATTAGTTACAGCAATTGCAGGACATATTGATGAACATGCAGCAGGTACACATATGGAACCAATTCCATTGTTTTACATAAACACTGTATCTTCGCCAAAATTGACAGGTACTGCTGATCAATGTGTATTCCATGCACATATTCCTGATCCACTAAATGGTGGCGCTCCAAGAGTTACTGATATTGATTTAGTAAATCTCTCAGGTGCTGACATTGAGTTTAAACCAGGACATATTGTTGACATCAATGTACAAAGAGTTCTTGGAAGTATAGCTGATGATCCTTATGAGAATGGACCAGTTATTGAATTGACAAGAAACGTAATCTATGATCTAAATGATAACGACCACGATAATGATGGATTAGGACATTCATCACAATAGGAGATTATGAAAATGAATACAAACAAAACACAACTATTCTTGGTAGCATCCATTGCATCAGTAATGGTACTAGCAGGAGCAGCATCTGAGCAAGCATTTGCTCACGGTGGACAAGTAATTGGATTTAATCTTCCAAATGGTGAACATCGTTTGATAACTGTCATCATGGGACATAACAGTGAACCAACAGCAGCACAAGAACCTGGAAAACATGATGGAAAACATCCAATGGAATTATTCATCAGTGATACCAGAACAGGGTTAGATCTTGCAGAAGCTGATTTGACTGTAGACAAATACTATTACAAAAATGACAAAGCATTCAACAAAGCAGTAGACAAAGGTTTCAAACCCTTAGAGAAAGATGTTGCAGTTGGTGCAGTGCATGGAGATCCAGGCCACTACTTTGCTAGACAAATTCTAGCTGAGCCAGGAATCTATGGTTATCATGTAACTGGAACTGTCAATTACTTTGGTGTAATGGACGTTCCAATAGATGTAAAAGCAATTTGTCGTGATGCCCCAGATCCTTCAGCATTTAACAATCCATCATGGTTTGGTGGATTTGGTTGTACTGCGGACATAGATGACGGTAAATTCCCAGGAAAAAAAGTTAAGCACGATAAAGACGATTAACTGCCTATTCCAAACTATTTTCTTTTTTATTTTTAATACATACTACGAATGTACCAATTTTGTTTTTATCTATAATGATTAAACAATTTCATACAAGCCATAGTTGGGTGAGAAACGGAGGAGTCATCTTGGTACCAGTTTCTCACTTTATTTTTTTAAATTAATGAAATTTTAATAATAGATCTACCTAGCGATAGAAACTTGAAAATTCTATTTGCTCTTACAATTTGCATATTTTTTGCAATTGGACTAGTTCCAGATGCTTTTAGTCACGGTCTAGGTGGAGAAGTTCTTCCACCAGTAACCATTAATGGAAAAGATGCAACGCTATCCATTGGAATTTCTCCATCAGTATATGATGAAAATAATTCTGAAACAAATATTTCATTAAAGCTATACGACACAGACTCTTCTGCAATAATTGAACATGTAACATTTGACTTTGAATTAAAAAAAGAAGGTAAACTTCTTTTCAAAGATATTTTCCATGATGAGCTTGGAAATTTAAACATCAAAGTCCTAACTGATAATTCTGACAAAACAACAATTGAGGGAAGCAAAGAACCTCTCTCTGGTGGTTGGATAAAAAAAGATTTTGAGCCCATAGTTATTCGGGGCCCTGTATTTACATCTGGAGGATTATATGACTATACAGTAAAAATTCTAACAATCAATTCTGATTCTAATGTGCTATCTGAAGAAATAATACTAGAAGGTGCAATTAGTCTTGCAGAAAATAATTTTTTTGATGTAAAAAGTAATTCAAATGAAGATTATACCCTACAACTAATTTCATACTTTGATAAAATCAATAATTTTTCATTTGACTCAAACACAATAAAATTCTCAATGCCCTTTGACTGGAATCAAAATATTGAACAGCTCAGTGTCGTACATGAAGAAATAAGAGTTCCTAACACCTTTGGAGATTTTCTTTCAACAACTTATACATCAATAGTAAATGATATCGCATTACCTGCTGATGCAGTGACAATTGATGATTATTCCTTTGAAGATAGAACAATTCACCTTGTCTTGAATCAAAAATTAATCAAGGAAATTCGTGATAGTGCAATCCTTGATTCAGATAATACCATGAATTTTGAGTTAAAACCAAACCAACAAGTAACTTTTCCTCTTGAATTTGCAACACCTGATTTAAGATACAAAGTATTTCTTTCTTGGGAGCCTGAGATTATTCATACATCAGAAGAAGTAAAATTTTTTGTAAGCTTTGAAGAATTATTCTCTGATAGATCTCAAAAATTAATTGAATATGATTTAACCATAATACAAAAGGGTTCTGAAATCTATTCTAAACATTTGGTTGGAAATGCAAACTCGATTAATCCTAATATTCACAAAATAATTTTTGATGATGCCAAATCAGGTACTGCAAATTTTGTTTTATCAAACATTAATGGACATTCTCTATCAAAAGGAAATTTTATTATCGTAATACAACCATCTAATCAGATTCAATCTGATATTCCATCCTGGATCAAAAACAACGCTGGATGGTGGTCAGATGGCACAATAGATGATACTTCATTCATTCAAGGAATTCAATTCTTGATTAAAGAAAAAATTTTACAAGTTCCAATTACAACTCAAAACTCTGAGTCAAATTCATCTGATATTCCATCCTGGATCAAAAACAACGCTGGATGGTGGTCAGATGGCACAATAGATGATACTTCATTCATTCAAGGAATTCAATATTTAATTAAGGAAGGCATTGTCCAAATTGAAAACTGAATAATCTTATTATACAAATTTCTATCAAACCAAATCATCAATGCTTCCATTAAGGGATGAGAATCCCCATCCTCCAGGTTTCAAACCAAAAGTAACCTATGCGTTAATCATTGTAAATGTAATTGTATTTTTTATGGAAGTTGCATATACAGGACAGTTCTTTGACTTTTCAAATCAAAATGCATTTGTAATGTTTTACAATTGGGGAGCAGTTCCCGCATGTATTACAGGAGAATATTCTGGAATTGATACCGGAAATGGAATCTTACAATGTCCTGCAATTTCAGAAATTAGTCTACTAACATCCACATTCATGCATGGTGGTTTGATACACTTGGGTGGCAATCTATTGTTTTTGTGGATATTTGGTGATAACATTGAACAAAAATTTGGTAAAGTAAAATATCTTGGAATTTATTTAATGTGGGGAGTTTCTGCAGGATTGATTCACATTCTTGGTGATACTAGCAGCTCAATTCCTGCAGTTGGCGCTTCTGGTGCAATCTCTGGAGTATTGGGAGCATATCTTGTAATTTTTCCAAGAGCAAGAATTCAGACTTTCTTGATGCTTGGATTCTTTTGGAGGATGATGCATATTCAGGCTCGTTGGTTTTTACCATTTTGGCTAGTATTTCAAAACCTACTTCCATTTTTCATTGGTGGGTTTGGTGTTGCAGGTGGTGGTGTAGCATATCTTGCACACATTGGTGGATTTGTAGTTGGACTGGGAACAGGATACATTTACAAAAAAATGCACAGTTCTGACTTTACATACGGCACAAGATATGGTTACAGACCAGATTATTGAAAGAATAAATCACTGATTTTGTTTGCAATTCGTATGCCTTTGATTACCGTGTCTATGTATCCTGGAAGAACTCAGGAACAAAAAGACGAATATGCAAAAGCAATTACAAAATCAGCAGTTGATATTCTAAAGACAAAAGAAAATCATGTAATTGTTGTTTTTGAAGACAATCCTAAAGAAAATTGGTTTTTAGCAGGAAACCAACTTTAATTATTTTTTAAAAATATTTGACTGGAAAATATCCCTCCAGTCAAGGGATGACATACACACTATGGTCGGTTTTGTATTGTTTAGAATAATTTTACATAATAAGAAAATGGTACATTTCTGAATTGTACCACAAGTTTATCCTTTTATTCTCATACAATTAATCTATTTTATGAAAGTGGCAGTAGTTCAATTCAAAGCATCAACAAATAAGGAAGTTAATTTAAAAAAAATTCTTTTATACATTTCAAAAACTGCATCTAAAAATGCAACACTTTGTGCATTTCCAGAATTTATGATGTTTTATACAAATTCATCTCAAACCTCAAAACAATTAGCAAACTTGGCTGAAACAATTAATGGAAACTTTGTAAGATCTATTTCAAAAGCTGCAAAAGAAAATAAAATTCAAGTTGTAGGTTCATTTTATGAGAAGAGTAGAACAAAAGATAGAGTGTATGATACTGCTTTTGTAATTGATAAATCAGGTAAAGTAATCTCAACTTATCGTAAGATACATCTCTATGACGCACTAGGCTTTAGAGAATCCGATAAAATGAAATCAGGCTCAAAAATTTCAAAGCCTGTAAAAACATCTATCGGAAAAATAGGCATGATGATTTGTTATGATTTAAGATTTCCAGAGATGTCAAGATCACTTGCAGCTGCAGGTTCAGAAGTTTTAGTTGCTCCATCAGCTTGGGTCAAAGGAAAAATGAAAGAAGAACATTGGATTACAATAAACAAAACACGTGCAATTGAAAATGGATGCTATGTTATTGCACCAGATCAAGTTGGAAATATTTACTGTGGACGAAGTCTAGTTGTAGATCCATATGGAAAAATTTTACTAGACATGAAAAAGAAACAAGGAATAAGTTTTGTTAACATTGATTTGAGTTTAGTAAAACAAACACGAAAAATTTTACCATTACTTAAAAACAGAAGAACTGATGTATATCCTACTTTGAAGGCTTAGTTTTTCTACTGTCACAATTATAATTGCCACATTGTTTAGTCCATTTTTGATTTCGTGAATAACGAAAAATTATCATTGGCCATTTACAAACATCACATGGCATCTTTGTTGCTCTCATTTTTGCTTTTTGTAACAACGGGGATGATGCTTTACATCCACCGTAAAAATTTGAACAGCCCATGAATCGCTTTCTTGTAGCTTTTGATCTAATTACCATCAATTCACCCAGTTTACATTCAGGGCATGGAACAAGTCCCTTTTTGGGTGAATTTGTTCCAAGAATGATGTATTTTTTCTCTTTTGATGACCAAGAAAGAAATCCATTACTATCAAAATATTGAATAATTTCTTTTTTGAAGATACTGGTTCTTGACTTTGTGGTTTTTACTACATGTCTTATCACTGGTTTTTTAATTTGAACAGTTTTGAGATTTGATTTTCTTGGCATTTTCTATGATGAGTTTACTAAAACGATTTTTATAGGGAAATGGGTCAGTGACATTTGTGGAAAAGGTCTGCGTTCTTGGCGCTGGTAGCACCAAATATGGAAAATTAAGTGAAAGTATTGCTGATATTACTACTCAGGCATCGGTTTCAGCCATAGAGAGCGCAGGTATTGATCCTAAAGAGATCAAAGCATCTTACATTTCAAACGTTTTTGGAGTAGCTGACAAGCAGGTCCATATCGGTCCTGTATTGATGAGCAGATTAGGAATTCCTGATAAACCATCATTAACTATAGAGTCTGCATGTGGTAGTGGTTCCGTGTCATTTAGAGAAGCATATGCAAATGTTGCAGCAGGATTTTATGATTGCCTTGTAGTAACTGGTGTTGAAAAAGTAACTCACACTGGAACTGAATGGACAACAACTTATTTTGCATATTGTTCTGACTTTTTCTATGAAGGTCAAGCTGGTGCATCATTTCCAGGTTTGTTTGCATCTATGGCAAGAGCTTACTTGACAGAGTTTGATGCAACTGAAGAAGACTTTGCTGCAGTTGCAGTAAAGAATCACGATAATGGTTTTCTTAATCCAAAAGCTCACATGCAAAAGAAGATTACTGTTGATGACGTAATGAAATCAGCAGTTGTTGCAAGTCCACTAAAGCTTTATGATTGCTGTCCTTTCTCTGATGGTGCAAGTTCCGTTATTCTTTGTTCTGAAAAATTTGCAAAAGAACATGGTGGTGACTATATTGAAGTAATAGGATCTGGTAGAGGTGGTTCACCTGCAGCATTACAAGGACGTGAACACATGACTACAATTCCTAGTACTAAGATTGCAGCAGCAGATGCATACAAGATGGCAGGTGTTACTGCAAAAGATATTGACTTTGCAGAAGTACATGATTGCTTTACCATAGCAGAAGTTGTTGATACTGAAGACTTGGGGTTCTTTGACAAAGGTCAAGGCATCCAAGCAGTTCGTGAAGGCAGAACAAAATTAAATTCTGATATTTCAATTAATCCATCAGGCGGTCTTAAATCAAAAGGACATCCAATTGGTGCAACAGGTGTTGGACAAGTAGTAGAAGTATTTGATCAACTTACTGGAAAAGCTGGTGAAAGAACTGTTAAAGATGCAAAAATTGGTTTAACTCATAATTTTGGTGCAACTGGTGCAAGTTGTGCTGTACATGTTTTCCAAAGTGTGTAAAATGACTGTTGAAGAACAAGTTATAGAATATGCAAAACAAGGAAAATTCTTAACTCACAAATGTACCGAATGTGGGTATCTTCACTTGTCTACTGCTTATTACTGCCTAAAATGTGGAAGCAAGGGCTTTGAGGATGTTGTCTTAGATGGAGTAGGCTCTATAGCCACATACACCATAATCACTGTGGCTCCTGCGGGCTTTGAGAAATACACTCCTTATGCTTTTGTTGTACTTCAAGTCGATAATACAGAATTGAGAATTTCAGGATTTATGGCAGGAATTGCCACCCCTGATGATCTACCTGTAGGGACAAGAGCCAAAATTACTGGTTTTGATGAACGCGGAATTATCATCGAAAAACAGTAAAATTATTTGCTTGAATTATTAAAAAAAATCAAAATCTTTTCTTAATTATTTTGCGTATCAGATCATTTTCATGTCAGTAGAAATTACATGTGGAAAATGTGGAGAAAAGATCTCAAACATGAAGATGCTAAAATCTCTAAAAGATGTCCTTAATCCATCAAATGGAAAGTGTCCATCTTGTGGACAAAAGCTTTCAACATCAGAATTTTCACTAGATGTTCAAGAAAAATAATCAAAAGTGATCTTCATCAAAGATTATTTTTTTCATTTTGATAAAATTTGATCAAAAACTGTAACAAATAATCTAGTCATAAGTCTTATTTACTCCTTATTTTTAGAAACAACAGTGAAACAGAAGGAAGAAGATTTAGAATTAGACTTAGATGTTGATGCTGATTTAGATGATGACAATGATCTAGATATGGATCTAGATGATGATGTAGACGATTCAGATCCAAAGAGAGGCGGAATATTACAATCTACCTCAAAACGTGTTAGGATGATCTTTTCTGTTATGGCCAGTCCTAATAGAATAGATATACTCAGAATCCTAAATTCTAAGGGCCCATTAACTTATTCAGAATTAAAGTCCCTAGCTGGATTCAAATCCAAAAAAGAAAGTGGAAAATTTGCATACCACTTGAGAAAATTACTTAGACAATCACTTGTTGCACTAAATAAATCAGAAAGACGTTATACAATTACAAATCTAGGAAAACTTGTTCTAAGTTTGGCAAGACAAATTGAAGAACGATCAATTATTGAAAGTGGAAAAATGTATGTTAGAACATCATCTGAATCCATTGAAGAATTTAACTCACACAAAATTATTCAATCATTAGTTAGAGAAGGAAGTCTTCCATTAGAATTAGCACAAAAAATTACCGAAGAAGTTGAAAATAGAATTTACAAATATCAAACAACATATCTTACAGGTGCATTAATTCGTGAAATGGTTAATTCTGTACTTCTTGAGCACGGTCATGAGGAGTACAGGAACAAATTGGCACGCCTAGGCCTGCCTGTTTATGATGTACAAGAAATGATTTCCAATTTGGATAATGTGGATAATGGTGCAGAAGGCCTTTTGTTCAATACTGGACAAAAAGTATTTGCCGAGCATCTTCTCACAAACGTTTTACCAAAAGATGTAGCAGATTCTCATCTTTCTGGAGACTTGCATATTTCTAATCCTGGAATTTGGTCAATGATTCCTGATACAATATTTGTGAACATTAAGGAATTAATCGAGGATGGAATTGATCTTGGTGGAAAATATCTTGATGTATCAAGAATTCCTGCATCAAAACAACTTGATGAAATTACAAGTGCACTATCTGTGGCAATTGCATTACTATCAAAGGAAGCTTCACAAGAAATTGTACTTGACGGACTAGTTGCATTATTTGCTAAACATTCAAAATCATTACCTGAGTTAGAACAAAAATTAACTGATGCATTTGCAACTGCATCAACTACTTCAAAATACAATAAGACTAGCACTAATGTTTCTATTCGCTTACAATTAGGAACTGACACAAAAATTATTAATTCAATAATTAGTGCATACAAAAATTATACAAAGATCACACCAATTCCAAAAATTGGATTAATTATTGATGCTGATAAAGGAAAGATAACTGATGTATCTCAAGAAGTCTCAGAAATAATTTCTATTGGTGGCAAAGTAATGTTTGCTAAAGGTCAAACATCAAGTTATGGAATCACTAACGGTTCTACCAAATCATCTGGTCCACTTTCAATCATTTTACAATCTGTTTCAATCAATCTTCCAAGATTAGCATTTGAATCAAATAAAGATGAAACTTACTTTAGAGCAAGACTTGCTTTATTGATGAAACCTGCATTAGCTTCAATGGCACTAAGAAAAAAAGAAATTTCTGATCTTACAAGAAGAGGTCTCAATCCAATCCTTGCAAAGAATACACAATACATGCAAAGAAGTTCTGTTTCTCTTGTTGTAAACTTGGTTGGAATCAAAGAAGCTGTTTTCAATATTTTAGGATTCCAAGATAATAAAGAAGGTCGAGATATACTCCACAAAGTCATTGAAACAGCAGTTGATGTCGGTGCCAAAAAGGGCAAAGAATTGGGTGATACAGTGGCTATTTCCATGACTGAAACTGAAGGCTCTACTCGTTTTGCTAGCCTTGATGGAGAAAAATATGGTAAAAACTCCTCTCTGAACTCTATGGATGCTGATTCATATTCTCAAGGCGTGTTGGTTAATGCTTCAGAAGTTTCTGACTATACGGTAAAAAGTGAGCCTATTTCAGAATGTAACAAACTCTCAAAATTACTCAATGGAGGCTTACTTGTAACATTAGATATTGACAAGGATGCAAAAGTTGAGGATATTAAAAAATCAATTGAGAAGACGTCTGAACTTACGCCTTCCTTCAAACCCGTTAGACACACAGCAATTTGTGGTGAATGTGGTTTCAAAGATGAACAGTTTGATGACAAGTGTCCAAAGTGTAAGTCTCCTTACGTTGTCTGATTTTCGTAAATGAAAAACTAGTTCCGATCATTTTTCAAAATATTTTGATCAGTTTCAGATATCGCGATCATCGTTAATTGTTATTGAAGTTATGTTGATATGATCTTCATATTCTTATTTGATCCGATCCAATGTACATTGGAGCGTTGTCAACTTTATTGAGTCAAAGTTTTAGGAAAACTGGACAAACAGTTTATACAGTTATTCTTTCTAACCCTCATCGGGGAGATTATAATGGATAATTCACAAATAGAAAATACGATCACTGAGATCCGTAAGCGCAGTGGCGCAGTAACGGCTTTCAATAAAAATAAAATTTCAAATGCCATTTATCGGGCATTGGCAGCCACCTCTAAAGCCGATCGTGGCGTTGCCGACAAACTAGCTGAAGATGTAGTAAATAAGCTAGTAGAACAAGGATTTACAAACTCTAGAGCACCTACGGTTGAGGATATTCAAGATATTGTAGAGTCAACTTTAATCGATAGCGGCAATAGCGATATTGCAAAGGCATACATCGTTTATCGACATGAGAGAAGAAAACTAAGAGATGAAAAAATGAAGGTCTTAAATCTAAAGACTTTGGATCCCGTCTCCAAGAAATTTGACTTGAATTGTCTTAGAGTACTTGCCTCTAGATATCTTTTCAGAAATTCAAAAAGTGAGATAATTGAATCACCAACTCAAATGTTTGAAAGAGTTGCAATTCTGGTTGGAATTGGTGATATGCTATATGATTCTCAAATATTTGATAAGGCTGGAAGTCATAAACAAGATGTAGAAGAAGCAAATTCTTATCTTGAAAAATTAGATGCCTTTGATTATAAATTCAAAGTTGGAGATTATTTCTTTAACAAATGGCATTTTAGAGCACTCATCACTCATTATGTAACCCTTGCAAACAAAGGACAAATGAAAATAAGTTTCAAAGATGTTTTGACACTGCTAGCAGGTAAAAAACTTGACAGCTATGCAGACAAAATCACTGAATACTTTCAAATGATGACTGCACAAGATTTCCTACCAAATTCACCAACCATGATGAATGCTGGTGGAAGACTAGGACAACTCTCAGCATGCTTTGTACTTGGAATGAATGATGGCATGGAAGAAATCATGAAATCCACTTCTGATGCTGCACTAATTTTCAAATCTGGTGGTGGAGTTGGAATTAACTACTCTGATCTTCGTGAAGAGGGTGATATTGTAGCATCAACATCTGGTGTTGCATCAGGTCCTGTATCATTCATGAATATCATCAACACTGTGACTGAAGTTGTAAAACAAGGAGGAAAAAGACGTGGTGCAAACATGGGAATTATTGAAGCATGGCATCCAGACGTTGAAAAATTCATTACAAACAAAACCGAAGCTGGAGTTTTAGAAAATTTCAACATCAGTGTTGGAATATGGGAAGACTTTTGGCATGCACTTGTAAACACAACTGATGGTAACTATGTTTTACGTAGTCCACGTGATAAAAAACCAGTAAAAGAAATCAATGCACATCAATTAATTGATCTAATTGCATTATCTGCATGGAAAAGCGCAGAACCTGGTTTGATCTTCTTTGATCAAATTAACAAATACAATGTATTTGCAAAAGCTAGGAAAGGACCACTAAGAGCAACAAATCCATGTGGTGAACAAAGCCTTTATCCATACGAGTCATGCAACTTGGGTTCTATCAACTTGGTAAATCTTGCAAAAAGACAAGCTGATGGTTCTTATGAATTTGATTGGCAAGGATATGAAGAGATTATACGAAAGACAACAAGATTCTTGGATAACATCATTGATGTAAATAATTATCCAGTTCCAGAAATCAATGCAGCCTCAAAAGAATCTAGAAGAATTGGACTTGGAGTAATGGGAGTAGCAGATTTGTTATACCGACTCAAAATTCCGTACAACTCTAAAGAAGGATATGAACTACAATCAAAACTATCTGAAGCACTAACATACTATTCTATGGAAGAAAGTGTAGCACTAGCTAGTGCTCGTGGCGAATTCCCACTTTGCTCACAGACAGAATATCCAGAAGGTAAGATTCCAGTATCAGGATATTATGAGAAACCAAAAGATTCTCATTCCTATGAGTGGGATCCGCTTATTGAGAAAATCCAAAAACATGGTATTAGAAATGTCTTAACCACTACAGTAGCTCCAACTGGAACCCTTTCCATGATTGCAGACTGTTCAAATGGAATGGAACCTGCATTTGCTCTGGTCTTTGAAAAGAGAGTTACTGTTGGAAGATTCTTCTACACAAACAAGATTCTTGAAGAAGCCCTTAAAGAAAGAGGTCTTTACACAGATGAAATTCTTGAGAAAATAGCAGACAACTATGGATCATTGAAAGGAATTGAAGAAATTCCACAAGATTTGCAAGATGTCTTTGTTACAGCAATGGATATTCATTGGGCAGATCATTTAATGGCCCAAGGTGTATGGCAAGATTGGATTGGTAATGCAATTGCAAAGACAATCAACATGCCATACGATGTAACAGTAGAAGATGTAAAATCTGCATATCTATTGGCACACGAAATAGGTCTGAAAGGAATGACTGTTTATCGTGATGGTTCCAGACACAAACAGGTTCTTCACATGACAAGTGAAAATGCAACAAAGACCTTTGAGGTTAGACCAAGTGATTACATGACTGAATTTGTAACCAAAAACATTACAAATCCATACATAAAATCTCAAGTTAATGCTGCACTTGCATTAAAAGTACATGATGAAGAGATTACAATAGAACCTCCAAAAACTGAAGAGGTTTCTGAGGATCGTCTATGTCCAACATGTAAAAACAATCTTGTATTTGTTGAGGGTTGTAGTATCTGCATTGAATGTGGATACAGTGGTTGTACTTCTGGATAAATAACAGAATCACAACTTTTTTACTTTCTTTTATTTTTCATCCTGTATGGATAAAAAACTCCTAGGCGTAATTATAGGCATAGGAGTAATTATAGGTGTAACTTCTTTAGTTTTGGCTACTATCAATTCTGAAATTGTTTTGCCCCAAGAAACAAATGAAAAAATTGGTCTTGTAATTAATTCTCCTACTCAATCAGTATCTTTGAGTCAACTAGATCAAATCTATGCAGATTCATCTTCTACTGGAATAGGAAGAAGTAATGTCTACTTGTTTTGGAATATTGTAGAACCACAGCGTGGAGAATTTGATTGGCAGCAATCAGATATACTAATGGGATTAAATGAAAAAAATAATCTCAAAGTTACACTTTTCTTTTCAGTAATCAATGGAAATTCATTAGGACCGTTTCCGGATTGGATAGGAAAACCACCAATAAATTCAATTGGTGAAGACAGACTTGTTAGTGTACTTGATGCAATTTTATCAAGATATCACATAGTTGATTCGGTAATAATATCTGGTGAAACTGAATCACAATTTAGATATTCTGAACAAAATATTCCAGTATATCAAGAACTATTTTCTAATGTATATGATAAATTAAAAGAGAAACATCCTGATGTAAAATTTGGTAACTCCTTTGCATTACACCAAATCTTGAATAAAGATTTAGGACATATTGTTGATGAATTAGCAGTTGGGGATTTTGTTGCATTCTCATATTTTCCAGTTGATAATCTAAATGATATTGTAAAAACCCCTTTTGAAGCTAAACAAGATCTAAAGAAAGCATTTGATATCGTACCTAATAAAAAAATTGCATTTTTTGAAGTTAGTTGGAGTTCTTCTGATTTTGTAGGTGGTAATACTACATCTCAAAAACTATTCTTGGAAGAAATGTTTGATTTTTACTCTGAAAATGAATCTGAGATTGAGTTTTTTACTTGGTATAGATATTCTGATAGGCCTGAAGGAACTTGCGTTACAGAACAACAAGAAATTGGTGATGAAAGTATTAGTGTTGGAGGTGGTTCAGGATTAGGTAGTAGTGAATTTACTATCCAAAGATTAAATCATTACATTTGTAATGCTGGTCTTGTTGAAATAGATGGAACTGTAAAACCTGCATGGGATGAATTTAAAAAACAAATTGAAATGATAAACTAAAATGATTTCTTTAATTCTATCTGAATCGTCTTTAGAACTGATGCCTTTACAATTAAAACATCATCCTTCAGTGATATCACATGCAAGAAAATTAGGAAAGCGCCCATCAGAAATTTTACTAGATAATTCTTGGCATTTTGCAGCAATGAAAGGAATTGATAATGAAATAAAAAGAGGACGTCCAGATCTTGTACATTTTTCAATTCTCGAAGCTACAACAATTCCATTATACTTACAAAATAAAATAAAACTTTATGTTCATACCCTAGATGATAAAGTAATTTCCTTTGGACAAAATGTCCATATTCCTAAATCTTATCATCGATTTGAGGGAGTAATAGAAAAATTGTATCAAGAAAAAAAAATTATAACAAAAAATAATGATGTTTTATTAGAAATTGAAAAAAAAACATTCCCTAAATTAATTGAAGATATTAATCCATCAAAAATAATTGGTTTTTCTACCAAAGGTACTAAATCTACATATGAAAAAATCGCTAAAAATATTCCTGAAAATGCCTGTATTATAATTGGAGGATTTCAAAAGGGGCATTTTTCAGACTCGATTGAAAATAAAATAACTGAATTATTTTCTATTGGAGATGAATCATTTGAAGGCCATGTAGTAATAGCTAGAATGCTTTACGAGTATGAAAAAACCATTTTTATGTAGGAAATTAAATTTGCATTTTGTTGCAGTCATAGTATAGCCTGGTTAGTATTCGGGGTTTCCAACCCTGTGACGCGGGTTCGAATCCCGCTGACTGCATTTTTCAACCTATGATAACCAATTTTTAGGTCAAACTCTAGATGTAATTATGAAACTTGCAGCAAAAAAAATTGCAATGGAGAGAATGGAAATTCTTATTGAAAATGCAATTAGTAATGCAAAATTAAATCCTGAACTTTCTCAGAGACAAGCCTCTATTGCTAGACGAATTAGCACAAGACACAAAATTAGAATGCCTTACTATCTTAGAATGGTTTTTTGTAAAAAATGTAAATCCTTTATTGCTCCTGGAATAAATTCTCGAATTCGCCTAGGAAGAACCTCTGTTAAGTCGATCAGAATTTCTTGTAACTTGTGTGGGCATACTTATCGTAAAATTATATCTCAATGATTTATAAGACGATTATCGAGTTTTTGACACTATGGCAAAGGTATACGATGTACCAGCAGATGTGTTGATAGAAAGACTAGCTGCAGCATTAAAAAATGAAGACATTCCTGCACCTTCTTGGATTCCATTTGTAAAAACTGGAGCTCATGCAGATAAACCTCCACAAAACAGAGAATGGTGGCATACTAGATGTGCATCAATTTTGAGAAAAATTTACCTTAATGGTCCAATTGGAATTAATGCTTTAAGAAATGATTATGGCGGTGGCAAACCTTCTGGTTATGGAGCTGCTCATCACAGAGATGCTGGCGGTGCAATTATTCGTAATGCAATTCAAGGATTAGAAAAACTTGGTTATGTTCAACAAGTTGAAAGAAAAGGACGTATAGTTTCTAAACAAGGAATGCAAAAACTAGATAGACTAGCTACAGAAATTCTCAAAGAACTAATTGTTGAAAATCCGCAATTAAAAGTATATTCTTAGATTCAAAATGAGTTTTCCGGATTCTAACGAACCACCTACAGATAACACAAATCATGAACTAGCTGCACAAAAAGAGCAAATTCTAAAACAAGTTTTATCTCCTGAAGCTAGAATGAGACTAAACAATATCAAAATGGTAAAACCTGAACTATCTGATATGGTTGAGCAATATCTTATTGGAATGGCAACACAAGGCAAGTTACCTGGCCAAATTAGTGACGATCAATTAAAGCAAATTTTACTCTCAGCACAACAACCTAAACGTGATTTTAAGATAAATCGAATCTGATCCAGTAAAAATATAATTATGGGAACAAAGTCGACTAATACATGAAAGCCGTAGTATACAACGAATATGCACCAGATGATAATTATGCTAAGATCCTTAAAGTCCAGGATATAGATGATCCAAAACCAAAATCAGATGAAGTAGTCTTTTCAGTAAAAGCCGCTGCTCTAAATTATAATGATATTTGGGGAATGAGAGGTCAACCAGTTCCTGTTCCATTACCACATGTTTCAGGTTCTGATGCTGCAGGTGATGTAATTGCTGTAGGTGAAGACGTAAAAAATATCAAAGTTGGTGATAGAGTTGTATCTCACTCTAACATGTCATGTAGAGTTTGTAAAGCATGTACTGATGGTAGAGAATTTGATTGTGTAAATAGAATGATTTGGGGATTCCAAACTGGTCCAACATGGGGCGCTTATCAAGAAGTTACCCATTTGCCAGAAGTTAATGTCTCAAAAATTCCTGAAGGAGTATCGTATGACGAAGCTGCTGCTGCATCAATGACCATTTTAACATCATGGCATATGTTGGTTGGCAGAGCAAAGATTGTTCCAGGACAAACCGTCTTGATTATGGGTGGTGGTTCTGGAGTAGGAAGCTTTGGAATTCAAATTGCCAAACTATACAATTGTGATGTTATTGCAACTGCTAGCCCAGACAAATTAGACAAATGTCTGGAACTTGGAGCAGATTATGCAGTAGATCATAGAAAAGATGATTGGCATAAAGAAGTAAGAGCAATTACTAAAGAACTTGCCAAAAAGAAAGGCGAAGTTCCAGGAATTGATGTTTCCTTTGATCACATAGGTGAAACACACTGGAATAAACAACTAACCTTACTCAAATATGGTGCAACACTAGTTTCATGTGGAGCAACTACAGGCTATGATGCACATACAGATCTAAGACATGTGTTCTTTAAAGGAACTAACATCTTAGGTTCAACACAAGGAACCAAAGCCGAACTTGATCAAGCCTTATACTGGATGGGTCAAGGAAAAATCAAAGCAGCTATTGACTCAACATATACGTTTGAGCAAGCAGCTGAGGCTCATACAAAGATGTTAACTGGAAAAGGACTCTTTGGCAAAATCTTAATGAAGCCAGAGGGCGCTTAGTCATTTAATGACTCAGCTTTTTCGCAGTCTCATTTTTGTTCCTGGAAATAATTCCAGATTCTTAGAAAAAGCTAAAAGCCTACAGGCAGATATTGTTTGTTTTGATTTAGAAGACTCGGTTCCTGAAATTGAAAAATCTAAAGCAAGAAAACTAATCAAAACTGCTTTGAAATCAAGAAAATCATATTCATCTTCAATTTTTGTTAGAACAAACTCTCCAAATTCTGGAAAAATCCCTGATGATCTCAAAGAAATTGTACAAAAGGGAATTGATGGAATTGTAATTCCCAAAGTGAATAACATTAAAGAACTAAAAATTATTGAAAAATCTCTTTCTAGATTAGAAAAAACTCGAAAGATTAAACCGATTCAAATTATCCCTTCAATTGAATCTGCAGAAGGAGTTGTTAACACGTATGAAATTGCATCGTATGGACAGAGGATTTCTGCAGTAGTTTTTGGCGTATTTGATTTACTTAATGATTTAGGAGTTGAATATTCAAAAAATTCTGAAGGCGAAAAATACTCTAGACGAAAAATACCTGTTGATGCACATGCAGCAGGAGTTGCAGTAATTGATGCAATATGGCAAGATCTCAAAGATGCTAAAGGATTAGAAAATGACTGCAAATTAGGAAAAAGTCTTGGATATACAGGAAAAAGTATAATCCATCCTGATCAAATCCCAGTCGTACACAAACTATTTCATCCAAACAAAAGTGAAATTTCTTGGGCTGAGAAAGTATGCAAAATTTATCTTGAATCCTCAAAGAAAGGCAAAGGTGCCACAACTGTTGAAGGAAAAATGATTGACGAAGTTCACTTCAAACAAGCAAAAGCATTATTAGATCTTATAAAATAATTTAACTCCCATACTTATTCTAATGATTCTATTATTACTTTCATACTGGTGCTTTTCTCAAACATTTTTTTAGTTACCACACCTACCACACCAATCTTATCCTTTTTAATATCTAATTTTATTTCTTCAAACACACATTGTAATTTAGATATTTTTTTACTTTCACTCAGTATTTTTCCAGATTCTATAATTAATCCATTAAGAATTAAATTTTCAATTTTTCTATATCCTGATGTCTTTGGAACCTTAGATTCTTTAAGAATTTGAGGAATGGTATATTCATTTTCCAATAGTGTTAAAATTATTTTTCTTGTCTCGATTTCTCCAAATAACTCTAAAATCAAATCTCTTAAATCTGAATCTATTATTGTAACTAAAAATTTGTTATCTCTTTTTTTCACTTTAAGAATTTTTGAGATACAATCTATTTCAAATTTTTTTGAATCTATTGATGAATTTTTTTTAAGAGTATTTGAAAATTTTTGGAAATGTTCAATTGATAATTTAATTGACATTCCATGCTCTAAAAATAATTCTCGTTCAGTTTTCTTCAGTATTGTTGAATCTAGTTCTTTTTTTATTTGAGATGATAATGCAGTTGCAATTAATCTATCAATTCCTCCCATACCGTTGTTGTAAATGATGGAAAATATTAAAGCACTGGTCTTCGTACTATGACTAGATATGTCTAAATCAGTAATTGTAATTGATGATGATGAAGATACTGTTAGATTATTCAGTGAATTTCTTGAAGAACATGATATCAATGTAATAGGTAATGGATTTGATGGTGTGACTGCAGTAAAACTCTTCAAAGAAACTAAACCTGATGTTGTTCTAATAGATCTTAATATGCCAAATGGAAGCGGATTTTATGCTATAAAAAAAATTCAAGAAATTAATCCTAAAGCATGCATAATTGCTGTTACTGCTGATGGAAGTTTTGCAACTGAAGAAAAATTAGAAAAACTAAACATTCCTCTTATTCAAAAACCATTCAAAATGGATCAAGTGATTTCTATTATCAAGAACTAAATTATTCCCATTTTTGGAACTTTTCATATAATCTTATATTGAAAACTTCATACAATTACTTTGATAGATATGAGTAAAAGAGTAACAATAATGATTGATGAGGATCTTGACAAAAAAATTAGAACACGACAAGCAAAATTAATTCAACAAGAGCAATCTTCGTACAGCTATTCTAAAGTATTGAATGAAACACTTCGTAAAGTATTAAAATAATTTTTTCACTAAACCCATTTTTAATTAGAATACATTAAAGATGATGAATTTTAAATAAATTATAAGATGATTGATCTTCTTGATCCTTCAAATGTAATTACTAGGATGTTTAATGCAGAAAAATATGATGAAATGTATCAATACTGCAAAAATATACTTGAAAATGAACCAAACAACATGCTTGCATTGCAAAATATTTCATTATCTCTAATCTATCTAAAAAAATATGATGATGCTATTGATTATTGTAATCAAGTTCTGGAAATAAAAAATTTTGATACATATGCCTTAAAAAATAAGATTTTTGCCCTTGAAAATTTAAAACAATACAAACAAGTTCTAGAATTATCTGAACAATTGGTTTCTGCCAATCCTAAAGATATTTGGGCACTAAACAGTATGGGATTGGCATTAAATGAACTAGATAACCACAAAGAAGCTCTAAAATGCTATGATACATCACTTCTAATAGATCCTGACGATGTCACAGCCTTAATGAATAAAGCTATTTCTTTAAGTCATCTAGGAAATTATCAAGAAGCGATTGAATATTATGATAAAGCACAAACAATTGATCCAAATTTAAGAGAATTACCTTTAGCAAAATCTAGACTATATGAAAAACTAGGCATGACAGATGATGCATTTTTAGCAGCTCAAGGAATTCTTAACAAAGATATGGAAAAAATCAAAAAAGACGCAATAGAAAACAAATGTTCTGTTTTTCATCAATTTTGTGATAATGAATTTAAGGAATTCAACAAATAATCTAATATCTAAATAATTTTATACACAACTATGGCAGATTCTATTATGTTTACAGGAATTGTTGAAGGAATTGGTAAAGTAGAAAAAATTTCCAAAAATACAAAAAATCGAAGTGCAATTCAAATGACTGTAAATTTAGGAAAACACAGAAAGGGATTAAAAATTGGACAAAGTGTTGCTCTAAATGGAGTATGCCTTACAGCTACAAAACTTTCAAAAAATAGTTGTGTTTTTGAAATGATTGAAGAAACTACAAAAAAAACAGATCTTGGAAATTTAAAAGTTGGAGGTGTTGTAAATATTGAAAGAAGTTTAAAGGCTGGTGATAGATTAGAAGGTCATTTTGTTTTAGGTCATGTAGATGGAGTGGCTACAATCAAAAAAATTCTAAAAAAACCTAAAGAAGTTCAAGTTTGGTTTGAAGTTCCAAAAAAATTATCAAAGTTTGTTGTCAAAAAAGGATCTATTGCAGTTGATGGAATCAGTTTAACGGTAGTTGACATAAAAAATTCTCTTGCTTCTGTTTCATTAATTCCACATACTATTGATGTTACAAATTTTCATACCAAGAAAGTAGGCGATAAAGTTAATATTGAAACTGACATTCTTGGAAAATACATTCTTAAATGAACTTGATTATTTACCACTTTAGTAGTAATTACCAGTTTTTTAGTAAACTTTATAATTAGATTAAGAAGTTTTTTCATATGACCCTTGAATCTGCTTTACAATCTCTAAAACGTGGAGAATTTGTTCTCTTGTTTGATTCTGCAGGAAGAGAAAATGAAATTGATATGGTTGTCGCAGCAGAATTTATCACTCCAGAACATATCGCAAGAATGCGTCAGCATGCTGGCGGTTTACTATGTATGGCAATTGATAACAGCTTTGCAACTTCTTTAGATTTACAGTATATGCATGAAATTCTTTCTGAATCTTCTATTTCAAATAAAGAAATGATAATGGGATTAGCTCCTTACGGTGATCATCCTACTTTTTCTTTATCAGTAAATCATTATCAAACATACACTGGTATTACTGATAAAGATAGAGCATTAACAATTAGCGAAATGGCTAAAATATACAATGTTGAAAATAAACAGAAAAAATTTGCTTCATCTTTTAAGACTCCTGGACATGTTCCATTATTGATAGCATCCAAAGGATTGTTGGCTGCTAGACAGGGACATACAGAAATGTCTGTTTATCTTGCTCAAGTTGCAGGATTAACTCCAGTAACTGCAATTTGTGAAATGATGGATGCAGAAACTTATGCTGCACTATCTGTTGAAAAAGCAGAAAAATTTGCAAAACAAAATGGAATTCCATTAATTGATGGGAAAGAATTGTTAGAATATGCTAAGGTGAATTAGTTTTGAATATTGCAATAGTCTTTTCGGAATTTAATGAGGAAGTGACATCTAGGATGCTTGATGTCGCTAAGGAAAAAGCAAAATTGTTAAAATTAAAAATCTCTCACACCTGTATGGTTCCCGGAGCATATGATATGCCTATAATTGTGGATTCTCTATTAAGCAGAAAAGAAGTAGATGCTGTAGTCACATTAGGTGCTATAATTAAAGGTCAAACTAAACATGATGAAGTAATCTCTCATGCTGCTGCCCAAGCTTTGACTGATTTATCGTTAAAATACAAAAAACCTGTTTCTTTAGGCATTTCCGGTCCAGGAATGCAAGAACGACATGCTTATGCTAGAATTAGACCTGTGGCAGAACGTGCAGTAGAAGCTGTTGTAAAAATTTCTCAAGAATTAAAGAGAATTCAAAAATGATTCAACTCAGCATTTTAAAAATAACTGAATATGGTCCTTGGACCCTAACTTTGGGAAGTGATAGAGAACATGAACTTCAAATGCTTCAAGCATCTCTGTATAAAGAAGTTCAAAAATTATTTTCTGAAAAAAATTGCATTGTGTTTCTAAACAGGGCTGATGAATTTTTTGTAGTTTCAAATGGTCTTAATTTAGAAGATCATGTCAAAATACAACAAATTCTTGAAAAATCTTTTGAAATTAGATTGACAATATCAATTGGGTTTGGCAATACTCCATTTGAAGCAAATTTGAAAGCATATGAAGGAAAGAAAAATAAAATAATTTTAAATTCTGATCACAATATTTTTGGATTTATTGATGAAGGATCTCTTTCAAATGTTTCTATAATGCATTTAGATGTAGATGATCTTACTTCTAGAAGAGAAACTGATTCTCCATATGAAATTTCATCAATAATTTTTGAATTATATTCAAAAATGTCAAAATATTTTCTAGATAAAAATTCTCTTACATTCTTTATGGGAGGGGATAATTTTATGGTAGTATCAAGTAATGACGCAAAAAATTCCGTTCAAGAATTTATCAACTTGATAAAAAATACTGATAAAATTTCTTTGAATTGTGGAATAGGAAATGCTAAGTTGGGACGAGATGCTGTGAAATTAGCCACAAAATCACTTGATGCTATAAGAGAAATTCGAGATTCAGGCAAAGACAAACCTGAAGTTTATGAATTGTCATGTTAATAAAAAATATTAGTATACTATTTGGAGATAATCTTGATTATGTATCCAATACTGATGTCAGAATTATCAAAAATAAAATTAAAAAAATAAATCAAAAAATAAAACCCATTTCAAATGAAGATTCTATAGATTGTCAGGGGCTTTTAATGATTCCTGGATTCATTAATGCACATACCCATATTGGAGATTCAATTGGAAAAGATATTTCTTTAAACCTAACGGTTGATGAAAAAATTCATCCTGTATTTGGTGCTAAATCAAAAATTTTGAAACGTACCTCTGATGAAAATCTAGGGAATTTTATGAAGAATACATGTTATTCAATGATTAGAAAAGGGATTACTACATTTGTCGATTTTAGGGAAGGTGAATTAGATGGAGTAATTTTACTGCAAAAAATACTAAATGATGTCCCAATTCGTTCAATTATTTTAGGTCGTATGGAATTTTATCAAAATAATAGAGAAATTAAAAAAAATCTATCTTTTCCAACTACAAAAACTGCAGAATTTATTAAATTGCTGAAAAAATGTGATGGGATAGGGGTTAGTGGTGCAAATGAAAATAGTACTTCAATTCTTAACTTCTATTCAAAATCTACAAAACTGAGAGCGATTCATTCGGCTGAAACTAAAGAAAGTTCCAATAAATCAAAAAAACTTACCGGAAAATCTGAAACCACTAGAGCCTTATCTCTTAAACCTCATTTTTTGGTTCATATGACCTATGCTTCAAAAACTGATCTAAAATTAGCTTCTAAAAAAACAAGAGGAATTGTGATTTGTCCTAGAGCAAATTCTGCTCTTGCTGAAGGCATTCCTGATGTTGATTTAATGCAAAAATCTGGCTGTATTCTGGCTTTAGGCACAGACAATGTTATGATCAACTCTCCTGACATGTTCAGAGAAATGGATTTTGTTTGGAAAGTAACTATGGGAATGCATAAGAAAAGAATTGATGCAAGAGAAATTCTAAAAATGGCTACAGTAAATGGTGGAAAAATCTTGAATAAACCAATTGGAGAAATCAAATCCGGAAAAATTGCTGATTGTATATTTTTAGATAAACATGCATTAGATTTAGAACCAATGCATAATCCACATGCATCTATCGTTCATAGAGCATCTGAATCAACAATCAAAGCTGTAATGATCGGAGGAAAATTAGTTCATGGTAATCTCTAAACCCTATGTAATTCTAAGTGCTGCAATATCCATCGATGGTAAAATTTCAACTAGAACTGGAAATTCAAAACTATCTTCATCTGAAGATCTTGTTAGATTACATAAACTAAGAAGCAAAGTTGATGGAATTATAATTGGAAAAAATACTGTGATTAAAGATAATCCATTACTAACTGTACGTCATACTAGAGGTAAAAACCCTGTTAGAATTATTTTGGATTCTAAAGGAAAAATCTCTTCTCATTCTAAAATATTACAAACATCAAACGAAATCCAAACTATTATTGCTGTATCAAAATCTATTCCAAAATCAAATGTTGACAAACTAAATAAATTCCCAATAGAATTGATTTCTACAGGACAAAAATCTGTAAATCTTAAATCTCTTTTATCAAAACTAGCAGCAAAAAATTTGAAAACCCTTTTGGTTGAAGGAGGAGGCACGGTCAATTGGGAATTTATCAAACAAGATCTTTTTGATGAAATAATAATTACTCTTTCTCCCTTTGTAATTGGTGGAAATAATGCTGTATCGCTTGTTCAAGGAGAGGGATTTGATATAATATCAAAATCTCCAAATCTAAGGCTCAAATCAATGAAGAGGCTCAAAAATCATATAGTTTTGAATTATCTAAAAGTGTAAGTTCTTATACTTTATTTGAAATAAAATTACAAGAAATTGGCAGTAAAAAAGAAAACTCCAAAAAGAAAAACTACAACCAAAAAGGCTACTTCAAAAAAGAAAGCAGCACCAAAAAGAAAGGCTGTAACTAAAAAGAAGATCACTAAATCAAAAGCTAAAAAACCAGCATTTGGTGGATATGCAATTAGTTTTGCAGGACGTACTGAAACTGTAGAACAAGTATTTGGTAAGAAACCAATTGCACCAAGTGAAATGACCAAGAAAATCTGGGCATTTGTTAAATCAAAAAGCCTTTCTAATCGTTAAACCCAAATGTTAACGAAAATTCGTTAACTAATTTCTATCTTTTAATTATTTTTCTTAAAATGAATAAGATATAGATATTGGATTAAACGTGATACTTACATGTCTACTGCATCTTTAAGACGAGATCATGAACTTATAGAAAAAGTCATCAAAGCAATGGAGTCTACCATTCAATTATTAAATGATGGGAAACAAATTCCTGAGTCAATATTATTACCTGTAATTGATTTTTCAAAAAACTTTACTGATGTATGTCATCATAGCAAGGAAGAAAAATCATTATTTCCTGCTTTAGAACAAGCTGGTTTACCTACCAATATGGGACCTATTGCAATGATGCTAATTGATCATCAACGTTCAAGAGAAATTGGAACTGAAATGGAAGCATCTGCAAAAGAATATCTTACTTCAGGTGATTCAACAAAATTAGTTAGTGACATGCAACAATATGTTGAACATATCACAGAACATTTGTGGAAGGAAAATAACAAACTCTTCATGATGGCAGAAGCAAGATTACAATATGTGTCTGAAAAAGTTGATAATGAATTAACTGAGATCGAAAAATCCAAACTTGATGAGCTTGGAAAAACTAGAGCACATTATGAACAACTAGCTGAAAATCTTACAAAAGATGTCTCTGAACAAGGAAATTAACTTTGTCTAACAGCATTTTTGGTCAAGTAACTACAGTCAGAAAATTTGTCACTGGTGATATTGAAGTCGATTTTTATCATGAAGATGAATTATCCACGTATAGATATTCATCTGAACCTTCTCGATTGGGAGATTTTCCTAAGGAATTAATTGAAATTTTGGCTTCGACTTTGGCCACTGATATCTGTGTTGAAATTTTCTTTGGAGATGATGGTAATCCTACACATGTTGAACTAGAAGAATGCGACGATGAGGATGATTTAGATGATGAAGAATTTGATGAAGATTCTGAAGAATAAATGTCTTGATTTATTGCCTATTCGACATAATGATGATGTGTTAAATTATCATAAAATCTGACTGATTTCAAGTTTACAAATTCTAACATACCATATCTTGATAATTCTCTTCCAAATCCACTGTGTTTTATTCCTCCAAATGGGATTCTTGGATCTGAAATAACAACATTATTGACACTCACAATTCCAGATTCAATTCGCCTAGACATCTTATCTGCTTTAGCTAGATCTTTTGTCCAAATACTAGCTCCTAGGCCAAATTCACTTTCATTAGCAAATTTGACTGCCTCACTTTCATTCTCAACAATAGTAATTGGCGCTACAGGTCCAAAAGTTTCCTCTTGTGCAATTCTCATGTTTGGTTTAACATTTCTAAGAATTGTTGGATTGTAAAAGAAACCTTTGCCATCCCTCTCAGAACCTCCTAAGAGAATTTCTGCACCTTTTTGTTTTGCATCTTCTACAATTCCTGAAATTGTATCTAAACCATCTTTACTAGATAGTGGCCCAATATCAGTTTCAATTGACATCGGATCTCCCACTTTGAGCTGAGATGCTTTTTTAATAAACAATTCAATAAATTCATCTGCAATATTTTTACCTACAAAAAATCTTTTTGATGCAACACAACTTTGCCCACAATTAATGAATCTGCCTTTGACAGCTCCCTCTGCAGCTTTTTCAATAATTGCATCATCCAATACTATGAAAGGATCACTTCCACCTAATTCTAATACACATTTTTTCAAATTTTTTGCTGCTCTTTCACCTACTTTTGCACCTGCATTAGTACTACCTGTAAACGTTACAGCATTTACATCTGAATCAATAAGATAATTTGCAGATTCTACGCTTCCTACAACTGTCTGAAAAATTCCATCAGGAATACCTGATTCGGTAAATGCTTTTTCAATTTCAATACCTGATTGCATTGTAACTCTAGATGGTTTCATAACAATTACATTTCCTGCCATTAGGCATGGAGCTGCAAATCTTAATGCTTGCCAATAAGGAAAATTCCAAGGCATTATAGACCCTATAACACCAAGCGGTTCAAAAGTTAGAAAACTCTTTCTTGCATCCGTGTTTAATACTTCATCAGAAAGAAAACTATCTCCGTGATCTGCATAAAATTCTAATGCCCATGCACATTTTTCAACTTCCCCAATTGATTCTTTAAGAGGTTTGCCCATTTCTGCAGTTGCAATTTTTGCAAGTTCTGTTTTATGCTTCTTTAGATATTCTACTAAATTGTAAATGTAACTTCTACGTTTTTCATAATCTTTTTTCCATTCAGGATATGCTCTTTTTGCTTTTCCCACCAAATCAAATACTTGATTTTTGTCCATTGACGAAAATGTTTTAATTTCTTCCCCTGTAGATGGATTTACCGTAGATATTTGACTCAAGAATATTTCGACAATATTCTCCTATTTATTCTAGTAACCTTGTTTTCAGATTTTCTATATAATATAATTTTAAAAATTTATCAAAAAGTTTGTTGCATATCTTTCTTAATTTCATCGATTTTTTTCTGATATGCTTTTTTTGACTTATCATTCTTTTTTAGATTTAATACATTTTGACATGATGGGCATTTGAACATTCCTTCTAATGCATTTTCAAATGTTACACGTGGGCAATCTTCATTTCCACAATGATAAAAATCTGATGCATTTTCATAGTCCAATCTTTGCTGCAATCTTTCTTCAATTTTCTTTTTTTGATTTTCAATAAAGTGTTCTACTTCTTCTCTTCTAGTTCTCCATCTGTAAACAAACCATCCCTTTCGTTCATCTTTTACTCTAATTCCAGTAATGAGTGATTTGCCAAATAGATCATACAGGACTTTTCTTACCATGTTAATTCTAAGTCCTGTGGAGCTAGCAATTTCTTCATCTGTAGCATCTTCAGCTTTTAGAAGAGATCTTGCCACTTTGAGATATTCATCTCCTCCAATCATTGAAGCAATTCTAACAAAAGGATCTTCGTATTTGTCTACCAACTCTAATGACTCCTAATTTTCTACTATTAATCCCTTGTTTCTTTTACTTGCACATTTTTGCCCTTTTTGGTAGGAATAATCTTTCTTTTTGCATTTGGAAATTCCTTCTCGAATTGTTTACCCATTTGTATACGATCTAAAAGAATTGCTAAAGCACTGATCTCTGAGTGAGGTTGACTTCCAACTCCTACGTTATAATCTGCCAAGTCATAAATCTCTCTTGGAACTTTTTCAGCCCCTACAACAACTAACAAATTTTCTTCTTTTCTAATCTCTTCTTGAATGTTGTTAACACTTTCACCATACATTGAAAGATGAACTATTTTGAATCCTTCTTCTTTTTTCTTTTTTACAATTGGTTTCCATTTTTCAATAAATTCAATTTCAAAATCCCCTCCCCATGTTTTGTTAATTTTTCCAATCGTATCTTTTATTTCTGGATTAATTTCTGTCATGTAAATTTTTTCCGCTCCAAATCCTCTTGAAACAAGTGCAACATGTGTTGTTACTCTATCATCTCTTACTAGGCGTTGTCCTATTCTAACTACTTCAATTATCAAATGATTTTTTCACCTCTTTCCAATTACCATTTTTTGGTTTATGAAAGTCCTGATTTTCAGTAATTTTTTTAATTAGTTCTTTTAATTGTTTGATATTTTTTCCGGTTTTTCCTGAAACTGAAATTACTTTTTTATTTTCAGTTAAATTAAGGAAATTAATTTTTCGTTCTATTTCTTCATTTTTTAACAAATCTGATTTATTTAAAGCAAAAACTACTTTATCTTGCTCCACCCCTAATTCACTTAACGTTCTCATGCAACTTGAAAATTTCTTTTTTAGTTCTGTAACTGAATCACTAATATCTACTACTAAAATAATTACATCCGTATGTGATAATTCTTCTAATGTTGATTTGAATGCATCAATCATATATGCAGGAAGTTTACTGATAAAACCAACAGTATCTGCTATTAAAAATGGTTCTTGATCAATAGTTAATCTTCGAGTTGTTGTAGTGAGTGTTGTAAACAATTCTTTACTCTGAGTTCTTGTTTCTCCTGTAGCTTTGTTAAACAGAGTAGTCTTTCCTGCAGAAGTATATCCTGCAAGTGATATGGTCTTAAATCCCATCCTTTTTCGACCTTGTCTGTGAAGCTCTCTTTGCTTTCCAGCTTTTTCAAGCTTTGATCTTATTGTTTGCATTCTATGTTTAATATCATTATAATACACATCAACTTCGAATTTTCCTATTCCCATAAATCCTGGCTGTTCTCCCATATTTGCTAGTCTAACTTTTTCTTTGGCTCTTGCCATTTCATATCGTAATTGTGCTAATTTTACTTGTAATTTTGATTCTGCACTTGACGCTCTGCTTTCAAAAATCTCAAGAATTAAAGCTTCTCTATCTAATACTTCCCTGTGTAACACTGTTGCCAAGTTATAGTTTTGACTTGGTTTCAAAATTTCATCATATATGATCACATCTGGCCTCAATTTTTCTGATATTTCCTCTAATTTTTCTAACACCCCTCCACTAATTCCATACTTTGGTTTTTGGAGAAAATTTTGTCTAATTATATGAACTACCTCATATCCTGCCGCATCACACAACCCTTTTGCTTCATTGATTGAATCTTCTTGATCATAAGTGATTAAAATTGCAGAATTCATTCTAACTCATTTTTTGATCTAATCTAAGATAATTGTATTGGACATACTTTTTGCAGTTAATTCAATTTTTTCAGCGTTTTTTCGATATTCATATTCAAAACTATCTCAGCTATATCGCTTGCATATTCTGAAATTCTCCTAATACTTTCAGTCATCCTTCTAACTCTGTAAACTTCCTCATCATCTTTTAATGACTTTGAGGCATCTCTGACTTTTTTTTCAAATTTTGCAATCTCATCAATTTTTTTGATTGTTTTTTCAGCTTGATTGTAATCTTCTTTGAATAATGCAAGACATGATTCATCTAAAACTGATAAACAAAATTCATTCATTTCTTGCAATTTTTGTAAAATCTCTTTCTTTACTGGTTTTTTAAATTCAATTAGATCCTTTGCAATAAATGCAGCGTGATCTCCAGTTCTTTCAATGTTTTTCACTACTAATCTATAACCTAGACAATTTCTAGCATTTCTAAAACCCATCTCTTTTAACATATGTTCATTTTGAATTGCAATCTTCAATTGTCTAATAATATAAAATCCAAATCTATCTACTTCATCATCTGTATTGATTACTTCTTGCGCTAATTCCAAATTATTTTCTTTAACTGCTAAAATTGCATCACTTGACATTGATTTTGCCAAGTGAATCATTCTTTTGAATGCTCCATCTACAGTTAATTCTAATAAATTAACAAGAACCTGTACTGTAATTCCTCCACTTGAATCAGCAATAATCTCCGAACCCATTAGCATTCTTTTTACTGCTTCTTTTACGGTGTTTCTTTGATGAGCATTTAATCTGCCATTTTTTGGTTTTACATTAATTGTCTTAAATCCCAAAAAATACAACGAAATTAGTTTTCTAACGATTGAAGATGCTTCTTCTTCTCCTTCAATTTCAATTACCGCATCTTCTTTTTTCTGAGTTCTTGATTCAAATTTTGGTGGATAAAGCTCTAATGTTGATGAACCTTTTCTAACCATTCTTATTTGATCCCCTTGTTTAAGACCTAATTCTGTGATCCATTGTTTTGGTAGGGAGACAATATATGATGATTTTCCAGTAAACTGAATTTTTCGTGTTTCTTCTCCATCTTCCATAATCTAAAGGGAAAATTCTATTCTATATAGATTGATCTTTAGAATATAGACTAACACTGAACTAATATTTAGAAGAGATTCTCTATGTATTGTGAATCATATTCTAAAATTACAACATACCCTTGATGCACTATTTGGGAATGGAACGTCAAAGTTTTTACCAAAAGATGTAGAAATGACCTTTTCAAGAAAAACAGGCAGAATAAGAACAGTATCCCATAAAGGAAAATTACTATGTACTTTGAGAATAGATGGAAGCTTGGCTATTAGCACTTATTTTGCTCAGATGTTATTACAAAATAAAAAATTTAAAGAAAATTGTGTTGTGATAAATGAAGATGCTGCTCCTTTTGTAGAACAGGGAAGATCCGTTTTTTGTAAACATGTTGTTACATGTGGAAAAAATGTCCAAATTGCTGGAGATGTACCTGTTTTATTCAAAAATCAAATTATAGCTGTTGGAAGGGCTATTCTATCTTCAGAAATGATATCTGATTTTCATAGAGGTGTAGCCATCAAAATCAGAGATAGTTTAAAAAGTCGTAATGAGGAACCAACATTATGATGCGAGGAGGAAACCGCGAAATGCGAAGAATGATGGATAAGATGGGTCTGGATATGAATGAATTATCTAATGTCCAAGAAGTTATTATTAAAACTGATAAAAAAGAAATCATTATCTCAAAACCTTCCGTAACTGAAATGAAAGCAAAAGATAATTCTATTTTTACGGTGACTGCTGATAGTTATGAAGAAAAAGAATTAGAAGTTCCAATTTTCTCTGAGGAAGATATACAACTCGTTAGCCAACAAGCTGGTGTTGATGAAGAAAAAGCAAAAAGTGCTTTAGAAGAAGCTGAAGGCGATTTGGCAAGAGCAATTTTGCTTCTAACCACAGGATAATATAGAAAATATTTTATTTTTATGATTTATCAATCTGTTTAGAGTCTAAAAAACAAAGAGATCAGCTAGTTGGATTCATAGCTGCTGCCCTTTCTTTGAGTTTGTTATCTACTAACGCATCAACATATTCTCCAGGTTGAGCTTGACATTTTCCTATGTTAACAGAATAACCATCTAAGGTTTCAGCAATACACCCATCGCTAGTTATTGCAATTATCTTTACCATTTCCATATTTTCTGCAGGAGTAACATACCACATCAGATATCCAAAGAGTAACACTGCTCCTATGACAATAACTCCTCCTACAACAAGTAGGGATCTTGTATTTGATGAACCATTCTGTTTATTTGGTTGTCCTTTAATTGCAGACATGTAAGTAATTTATCAAAAATCCCTTAAAAAGTAACTACACATTTTTCATAGCTAGTTTTCATATATGGAAACTGTTTGTGGAAATTGTTTTCGGATATTATATCTGGTTATGCCGTAACATAATTGAGGAAAATGTTAGAACAAAAACAAAAAGGTAGACTATCGCGACGTGCACTTTTATCTGTAATGATTATAGGTGTTGCAGTTGCTGTAGTTTTTACAGTGACTCCGTGGAATTATATTCCTACACAAGTCACTGAAAATGTCACTGTTATAGCAAACACGGAATACGGCTGTGTTGGAGAATCCCAATACGGACTTAGTGTTGTTGTATCTGAATGTGATGCAAAAGTAGGTGAGACAGTATCTGCCACATTTAATGTTCCTTCAGGAAAACTAAATGGATACTGGCAAGAACTTGAAAGAAGACAAAATCCTATGGTAAATGAATGGGATAGAAACGTTAGTGGTACTGGTTTCTCACCATAATTTTTTATTTAAAACTAAACTCGTTTGATTAGATTTTTCATCTTTTGATTTTCTTTGGAAGCAGGTTTTTAATTCGCATATTTCTTTTCTACTGCTTTAAAAAACGACATTCTTACTATTTCGTTTTCTCTATAATTTTAACTAGGTTGTTTTCGATCTCTTCTCCTGAAATTTTTAGATTATCATCAGACAGCATTGAAAGTAATGAGGTAGGTCTTGCTAAACTAATGAAATTCTCATTATTTTTTTGATAAACTGCAATAGTGCAAGGCAATAGCAACCCTAGATCCGGGTTTGCCTCTAAGACTTGCTTTGCTAGCTGAGGGTTACATACTTCCATTAGCTTGTAATTATCTGCAAAGTTCAGCCCTTTCTCAGATAGAATCTTTTTGAAATCTAGTGTTTCTAATACTCCAAATCCTATTTCTTTAAGATTATTGGTAAGATCAACTATTGCATTATCAATACTTTTTTCAGTTTTTACTGTATGTGTAAAACTCATTGTACTTAATTCACAACTAAACCATATATTAGCGAAAGACAATTTCCATCCTTGGAAATTATTTGTGGAAAATGTATTTTGGTATAATAATATCTCTGATATACTTGTTACATGAAACCAAAAAACATAGGAATTGTTGCATCCATAATAATTGGAATCACTATAATTGGTACAGTAACTCTGGAACAAAATTCCATACAAGACAGAGACATTAATGCAGTAAATTTTGAAACACTTGAAGGCTTACTTGAAAACAAAGAAAATGTTTTAGTTGTAGATATCAGAAATTCTGAAGAATATCAATTAGGACATTTGGTTGGTGCATCTCATGATGTTTTGGATTCTAAAACTCTGGAAAAGAGAGTAAAAACAATTCAAAATAGATTACCCTATGTAGTTGCACAATACAATTTTGTCTTAGTTGATGAGAATGGCGTTAGCGCAAAAAACACAGCTCAAACCATGACTGAAATGGGAATTCAGACATTCTATCTTGATGGCGGAATGATCAATCTGTCTGAAAATCTTGTTTCTAGCTCTCAAACCATAATTGATTCAGAAGGGTTGAGAAAAAAACTAGATGCCAATGAGGATTTGTACTTACTTGATGTAAGACAACCTGAGGAACTGCTTGAATCTAAAATCAACGGAGTGGTCAATATTCCTCTAGCTGAAATATTTCAACCAAACGGAATGGATTCTATTCCAACAGACAAACCAGTGGTGGTTATTTGTGGTTCAGGAAATCGAGCAACAATAGCAACTTATGCACTTGCACAAGAAGGAATTGATTTTCAAGTCTTAGAAGGAGGCATGAATGCATGGAACTCTCAAATTCTTTCAGGAATGTAAATTCCTGAATTTTTTATTTTCCTAAGCCAATATTATATTGTATAATAGTTTAGAGAGTAATAGGTTGGCTGATTTTAAAATTTTAGGGAGGGATTCTAAACTTCGAAAATCTATTCTTAAAGCACTCTCTGATGATTATTCTAGATCTATAATGAATTTTACCATAGAGCAACCAAAATCTGTAGTAGATATTGTTAAGGGCTGTGATATTCCAATGACTACTGCATATAGACGAGTTAATGAATTAGAAGAAAACAAAATTCTCAAAGTCACTGGCTCGGTTGTTACTGATGATGGCAAAAAATATTTTCTGTATCAAAACAGATTAAAATCAATCTATGTAATTTTTGGTTTAGAAGAACTAGATGTGCAAATTGTTGAAAATGAAGGTATGGGAACTAGTGCCTATTGGTAACTCAAATTTTCTAATTATTTAGGATATAGTTGATCAATTTTTCTTTTTAGACAAATTTAGAATATTATTAGTTACTAATTATAAAATTGGTTCTCAAATCCTATTTTTAGGCATAGATCACGCCTAGTAAGTGAATGATTTAAGTAATGGAATTATTAGATTTGATGTATAATGAGCAGTATGGCTGAATCCAAAGTCAATGGGATTATCAAATCTTTGAATATTTTGGAAGACGATCTGGAATCTTTAACTGGTAAAGTTGGGGATATGAAAAAACAATTATCTATGAAAAGTCAAACTGAAATTGATAATTTATTAGAAAAAACTAGAGAAATGGCCACAAAAGAGGCTGAAGTCATGATTAATACATCAAAAGAAAAGGCTACAACTGAATCTGCCAAAATTGCCCAAGAAGGAGAGGCAAAATTGTCTGAAATTAAATCTAATATTGATGCTAATTTTGATGAAGCAGTCAAACACGTAGTGTCAACTGTTTTGAAGGCATAAACCTAAATCTCATATTTTATTTTGTCAAGTATAGATCCCTTACAAAATTCTCGTATTGGACTTGCAACTACCTATGGCAAACCATACTATAGATTTTCATCTTATCTTAAAACTCTAAATTTATCATTTGATTCTATTCTTCCAGAAGAAATTCATAATTATGATGGACTTTTGGTATTTACAACAAAAAAAGAATCTCCTAAACAATGTAAAAAAATTTTACTCCATGAAGATATTCTAGAACATCATCCAACTGTAATTAGGGGAATGATGATGCAAAAATTGAATCTTTATTTTGAGGAAGAAAATTTAATTCTTGGAGTTGATCCAGGCCAAAGAATGGGATTATCCATTTTTTATTATGGAGTGGAAATTGAGAGATCAGTTCATACTTCAATTGAAGAATTGGTTTTTCATATTATCAGTATTTTAGGAGGTCTTAGAGCTAAAAGAAAAATCCTAAAAATTGGAGATGGAAATATGAATATTGCAAAGCAGATTGTCAGGACATTAAATCTGAAATTTTGTTCTTCATTTGAATTAGAATTTGTAGATGAAACAAAAACTAGTCTAAAAATTAAAAATTTTAATCAAAGGGGTAAACGTGATATGCTTTCAGCAAAATATATTTCTCAACGAGATGGATATCGACAATCTATTCTTCCTTTATCTATGACGGGTTAGAAAATTATAATTTATTGGAAAAATTATATGAAATTCAGATTTCTTAGAAATATTCAAATTATTTCACATATCTATTTTTACAAAATTATAAGAATATCCTAAATTCTTATCATTTTTTTTGGAATTATTGAAATTCTTTGTCAAACAACTATATTGTTACATATTATTTTTTCAAGAAACACTCTTTTGAAATCAGCTATACATATTTATTGAACTTTTTGAGTTTTTATTTGAAAATAATAATTTTGATCGATATAAAAATTAAAATTTTTTCATGTTTTTGTAAAAAATTGTATAGATTTTATCGATCCATGCTTATATAGTTATGAATTCTATATGATGATACCAAGATGACTTGTAAAGGAATTTGTGTTAGATATAAGGCTCAAAAGCCTGTTGGCACTGGAAGATATGCTTCTGGACAACGTCGATGCCAGATTTGTGAAATTTTCATCAAATGGGAAGGACTGTGGTGTCCATGTTGTGGATATAGATTAAGAACAAAACCACGTAATTTGAAATACAAAGCAAAATTACGAGCAAGAGTTGAAGCTGATTCTATGGAAGCTGCAGCAGCAACAGAAATTGAATCAGAAGTTCAAGAAGTTACTGTTAAAGCAAAATCAAAAGCTAAAACCGCTAAATCTAAGACTACAAAATCAAAAACCAAAACTAAGGAAAAAACTCCATGCAAATATTGTGAAAAACTCTTTGTTTATGCAGATAAACATGAGAAGAATTGTAAGAAGAACCCTGATGTTGAGGTTTCCCAGAAAAGTGAATCAATAGCAATAAAAGCATAAGATTTGTTCATAGCTTGTTGACCTCTCCAAATGGATTTTTCCAGAAAATGGTAAATTTGGAGAGTCGTAGTTTTTCTTTACAAATACAAAAATTTGAAAATGGCTATTTTGTTTCCGTTACTGAAAGTTCAAACAAAATAGGTTCTATGGTTATTTCATTGGCTGCTGGGCCTACTCCTATAACTACAACTATAATTCCATCTAGATCCGAAGCGTTGTTTCTAAAACTTATAGCTGAACAAATTAGTACTAGAATAAAGGGCATTGCTTTGGTATCAACTTTTATTCAAAAACCATTAGAATCTGAAACAGCAAAAGCCTTAATGTCTGAAATTATGGAGATGATTGATAATGAGTGATTTAAGAAGTTACATTTCACAAATTAAGAAAATAAATGAATTAAAAACTATCAAAACTCAAGTATCTACAAAATTTGAAATTGCAGGAATTACAGCTAAATTAGATGGCTCACATGCAGTATTGTTTGAAAAAATTAAAGAAAGTGATTTTAAATTAATTTCAAATTTAGTTGGAACCCGTAAACGATTTGGAATTGCTGTTGGCGGAACAGAATCTAATATTCATGAAAAAGTTATTTCCGCAATCAAAAAAGCAAAAAAACCTAAAATTGTTCCTACTGGGAAATTTATGGAAAACAAATCAAAAAACCTATTTTCCATGCCTATTGTCACTCATTTTGAAAAAGAATCTGGACCTTTTATCACATCATCTATTGCATATGCAAAAAATCCTGATACTGGAAAACAAAATTCATCCTTTCATAGAATGATGCCTATTGACAAAACTCATTTTTCCATAAGAATGGTTGAAGGCAGACATCTACACAGATGTTTTATTGATGCTAAAGAACATGGAGAAGATCTTAAGATTGCTATCACTGTAGGAGTACATCCTGCTATTTCAATTGCTGGAGCATATCAAGCTGATTGGGGAAAAGATGAAATCGATATTGCAAATTCACTTTTAGGAGGGAAATTAACTCTGACAAAATTACCTTTCTCTAGATTAAACGTTCCATCTGGTGCAGAAATTGTTATGGAAGGAAAAATACTTCAAGATAAAACTCATCCTGAATGGATGGTTGAAATGCTTCAAACTTATGATCATAAAAGATCTCAACCTGTTTTCGAGCTTGAAAACCTCTATTTTAGAAATAGTCCAATCTTTCATGATGTTCTTTCTGGATTTTCAGAACATAGATTATTGATGGGAATGCCAATAGAATCTAAACTAAATGGGGAATTAAAGAAATATTTTTCACAAACAAAACAAGTCTCAATGACTAATGGTGGGTGTAATTGGTTACATGCTGTAGTACAAATTAAAAAGAAAAATGATTCTGATCCTAAAAAAATTATTAAAAAAACATTTGAATCTCATCGTTCTTTGAAACAAGTAACTGTAGTTGACGATGATATTGATCCAAACAGTGCTGAATCTGTAGAATATGCTATGGCCACTAGATTTCAAGCTGATAAAGATCTTGTAATAATCAAAAATGTTCGTGGCTCCAGCCTTGATCCTTCCAGTAATCAACAAAAACTGAAAACCTCAAAAATGGGAATTGATGCAACTCGACCATTATCTAAACGACCTGAGGGATTTGAACTAGCTAAAATCCCAAAAATAGACAAAATCAACCTCAAAAAATATTTCAAATGATTAAAAACAACTGATTAAATTAAATTGGATATGTTTAGGTATTGGAATTAAGTAAAAATGTCATCAGAAAATTCTATTGATAGAGAAAAAAGTCCAGCCGAGTCACATGCAGAGGTAATTGTCAGAATGTTTCCTTCTGACGCAAATCCAGCAGGTAATGTTTTTGGTGGGGAAATTTTAAAGCATATTGATATGGTAGCTGGAATTGTAGCTCAACGACATTCTCAATCAAATGCTGTTACTGTATCAATGGATAGTGTTAATTTTCTGAAACCTGTTTTTGTTGGAAATGTTCTCTCTTTGAATGCCCGAATAAACTATGTTCATAACTCATCCATGGAAATTGAAGTAAAAGCAGAGGCTGAAGATATTGTTACTGGAATCCGAACCGTTACTGGAACTGCTTTTGTTACATTTGTAGCTCTAGATAAAAATGGAAAGCCTACCCCTGTTCCTAAATTAGCTCTAAAAACAGATGATGATAGAATAAAGTTTGAAGAAGGTAAAGTTAGAATGGATAATAGATTAAAAAAACGTCAGAATTGACTTCAAAGTTCTCATAGATCCATTTAAGAATAATGAAAATTATCTTTAGTTAATGTCTGAACAATCAAAAAATAATGAATGGGATTCATTATGGCAAGAATACACAAAATCACTTGAAAATTGGAAAACTCTTTTTGAGCAAATTCAAAATGCAAGTAAAGACATGCAATCAAAATTCAATGATGTTTGGGATAAAGCAACTGTGGAATCAAGTGCTGAAACCATGAAATTATTTGGAGAAAATTGGCAAAAAGCTCTCAACGATGTTGGCATGAATTCTTTCAAAGAATTTAGTGAAAATTGGCAAAAAGCTCTCAACGATACCAATGTATCTACTTTTAAGCAATTTGCAGAAAATTGGCAAAAAACACTTAGTTCATCTGGATTAGAACAGATGAATGCTTATGGTGAAATGATGAAAAAGTTTGCTGAACATGGACATCAATGTGGCCAAAATCCCAATAAATAATTGAATTGAGAGAAAAATTTTTCTTTTTTTGTACATGTACAGGATTAGAAATAATGACTGCAATAGGAGTAACCAGTTATCTATTGTATCTAGACGAGACACTTTTGTCTTTAATTTCTATGATTGTTTTTGGAAAATTAATCATTTTTCATTTTATAATGGAATTTTTTGATAGAAAAAGTATGTTGAAAAATCCAAATGTAGAAAGAATAAAACTATGACAAATTTACATTTTCTTAATGTCTATTTCTCAACATGAATGCTATGTTGAATTATCAAGTTTTGACGAATTAGCACGATTTGCATGCGCATTAAAAGAATATCCTAAACGGGTATATTCTCAGGAATTGGATGGATCTCGAATTATTTCAAGTAGTATCACTTTAGCAAATACTTTGTTAATTTTTTATGCCCCTCTGCCAAAATTAGGAAGATATGTTTCATATCAGATTAATTCTGGAAAAGAAATTTGTGATATTGTAGATTCCACAAAAATTAATGCCAATTATGCTCCCATAATACACATGGATTCAGAAATTTCACCTTTATCTATAACATCAAAAAAATTTTCAGATCAATTCCATCCAATCAAAGTTAAAGATTTAGGAAGTTTAGCTCGATTGACATATGATCCAGAATTACCTGAAGAACAAAATCTCACACTATATGCAATCCCTCACAAAAATTCTTGGGTATTGGGGTACATTACAGCTTTAGAAATGGATGAGGTATACTATAATTTCAATTACGTTGAATTAGATTCTGAACCAACAAAACATTTTGTCAAATATCAGGGTAATCAAGGTCTTGATCCAGAATTTTCAAACAGTTTTGATCATGGTTTTTCCTATTTCCCAATTATTAAAATAAAAACTGAACACTCTATTTTTGGATTAAATGATTAACTTACATGATATTTTTTTAACTCATCAATCTTTTTCTTAGATTCTTGTACTAATCGTTTCAATAAAGATATGTAAATTTGTATGGCATATACAATTTCAACTTCTTCATTTTCAATGTCTACAAATGTTGATGCCATTACTTGATTCTCTTCTACTCTAGGCTCATTTTTTTCAGATCTTTTATGATTAATAATTTCTAAAAATACTGGCAACTGTCTTTTGATTTCTATTTTTAATTCTTCATTAGACCTAATTTTTTCTTGACTTAGAGGAATTTTTATTTGTTGATTAAAATCATTTTTGTATCTATCTGAAGATCTAATCATAATTTTTAATTCAGGTAATTTTTCAAATTTATTTTTAAAATCAAATATTTTTTTAATATATTTAGGATAATAATTTTTATGTTCTTCAGAAAATTTTATTGAAAACCATTTAGAAAATTCTATTGCATCTTTATCTTCTTTCATGTTGGCTTTTTCTTTAAATGTATCTTCAGAAATTTTTTGAGAAATAAATAATCCAAAATCTCTATTTGCTTCTTCAAAAATTCCTGAAAAAATTTTATTACTTGAAATAATGAATTGTTCCAAAAAATGTGTTACGTAGAATGGATCAGGATCATATTTTTTAATTTGTTTTAAAAAAATCTCACAATTTTCTATTTCTTTTTCTATGTTCATTAGATATTGTTTGGTTCAGATGAAGCATATTTTGATTGTGATTTAAGACTAGAGGCTAATTCTTTAAAAATTTCATTCACACTTACATCTACTAAATTAATCGTTGCATTTTCTTTCACAATCTGTTTTTCAAATTTATCTTTTATTGCAAATGAAACTGATGACCAATGTAACGTTCCTTTGAGTTGTTCATCTACTGTGGAATTGGTAGTTGGAAAATTTGCTGGAGCAAAAACTATTCCATTTGTCCACTGCATTGTGGGGATTCCACCTCCTGATGAACGTGTACTAAATGCTATTTGTTTAACCCAATCTTCAAATTTGTATTCAATAACTTCATGAATTATCAACTTTTTCCATGGTTCGATAGAAATTTCCATATTGAATTTACTTGATTTTGCTAATTATAATCCTATTTGTGCCTATTATGAGAAGAATTTTCAATAAATTCATTTTTCAAAAACCCATTTTCTACAATCATATTTTGTCAAAATCATTGCTTAATTAGTAGAAACAAATCATTATTTTTTATAATGGAGAAATGGGCAGATTACCTAATTTCTGAAGTGAGCTATGATTATAACCATTTGATTTTAGTAGCTACTAGACATCAAGATACTGAAAAAGGAATTACTCCAGGTAAACCTATTGATCGTTTAACAATTGCTTCAGATATCAAAAATGGATTATTTTACATTACAATATACAGTGGAAAAACCTCTTGGAAAAAAGGTCATAAAATTGAAACTTTTTCAATTGGAGGTACTCCTTATCTTCGAATTGATGGAAACAAAGTAAATCTAGATAATTTAGGAGATTTACCAGAATCTAGATTTAAAGAATCTGTTAATATTCAAGAATTAGAATCACAACCAGAACCAATCACAGAACCAGAGGAAGAAGAGGCTACCCCTGAACAGATACAAAAATTAGAAGAATTAGAAAGGCAAATTAAAGAATTAGAATCACAACCAGAACCAATCACAGAACCAGAACTTCCTAGTCCTAGGGGTTCATTGCCAAAAGAATCTACAGAAGATTTACCTCAAGAACTAGATCTTGCACCAGAACCAATCACAGAACCAGAGGAAGAAGAGGCTACCCCTGAACAGATACAA